>NZ_RCOD01000096.1:0-265524 GCF_004307505.1 Pseudomonas sp. Sample_11 | reverse complement strand
GTAGGGGGAGGTGGGATCGGTTTCGGGTGGGTTGGGTGTTGGTTTGATCATGGTGAGACTCCGTGGTTGATTTAGCCGCCACGGCTCATCGCTAAACAAGTAAAGGTGGCGGCTGTACGCAGGTTAGCGATCCGGGTCACAGAAACCCCGGGTAGACCCGAAGGTCTCCCACGCACAGCCACCATGACATCAAGTGCAGATCGAAAAATGCAATTGAGACTGGGCATTGGTGCGTCTGTAATGAGTCGGATCGCTAAACCCGATCGCTGATTCGTCAGCGACCGCACCACAATAGAACCCGCCCCCAAGGCGCACAAGCCGGCGGATTCTGGCGTAGCTGTAGGCAACGGCGCAAGGATTTGTAGCCTTGAGACCGTATCAGCAGGTGTCTTTTAAACAGCTTCGTTTAAATCAAAGAATTGCGCCGCAGTCCACCGCACCAGCCCCCATCACCCAACCTCACGGCTGATACGGAATCACCTTGTCCCGGTCCATTTCCACCAACAACTGGTCGAGCATCTGCCGTTTGTTCTCGACCCCGGGAATCGGCACATACCACGTCATCACGCTCCAGCCTTCGCGGGAGTAGTTGTAGGTTTTGAGCAGTTGGCCATCCTTGAAGACCGAGCCGCGCAGGTTGTCCTGGTAGTGGTAGGGCATCGGGAAGGTGAACAGGGTGAAAACGTTGACCAGCGCCAGCCAGTTGACCTTGCCGTCGCTGGGTTCGGTGATCAACAGGCTGTAGCCGTTGCGGGTGTAACCGCCGTCGAGCATCGAGAACGCGCCGGTCTTTTTCAGGACGCTGACGGTTTCGCGCTGATGCTGCTCGTCGATGCGCGTATAGGCCGGCCCCATGCCGAGCGTGACCGGCACGTAGGCCTGATCGGCATGGTAATCGAGCGGTTGCAAGGTGTTGGCGCAGCCGCCCAGCATCAGTGAGGCACAGAGCAGGCCGGCGACTTTTATCATCGCGCGGTTCATTGCGCGACTGCCGGGATCAGCCGGTCCTGCTGCACATCCTGCGCGAAGGCGCGGGCGATGCGGCCGAGGTTCTGTTCGCGCATCTCGCCGCCCTGATCCAGTAGCCAGACGTATTTTTGAGTGATGTTGCGATAGGTGTATTGCTTCAGTCGCTTGTCACCCTGGAACACGGTGAATTCGGTTTGCGTGTCGAATTCGTTCGACAGCGGCAGCAAGAACAACGTCGCGGTGCTCAGCAGAATCACCGGAAACGGCGGCAGGTGTCGTTCCACATTGAGTTTGACATTCACGTTGTACTCGTCAGCTTTACCGCTGCCGGTTTCGATAGTGCGGAACACACCGGTCTGACGCAGGTGGTTGCGCAGGCTGGAGCCGTTTTCCGGATCATCGACCATAACGTGAATCGGCTGCAGATAATCTTGACCGTCCGTAAGCGTGCGCTCGGGCAAGGTGTTGGTCGCCGCGCAACCGGTCAACAGAGCGGCGGCGGTGAGGGCGATGATTTTTTTCATGGTTTGGCGTCCACGGCAATGCCCGGAATGGGGCCGGTGAAGATGTAGGGCTGAGCACTGTTCAGGTCGAGTTTCAGCGGTTGCAGCGTTGGCAATCCTGGCGCCAGACGTTGCGCAATCAGCGCATCGCGGGCGTTCTGATCACTCCAGCGGAACGCGCAGAAACCGGCGGTCAGGCAGAACGAGCGGAACTCGCCGATGTAATAGGCCTTGCCGGGTTCCAGGCGCATCGGCAGGTTGAATTTTTCCCGAGCCTCTCTCGAGGTGAAAACAGTGCCTAGCCCAGGTTGATAACGTGCGGAAAAGAACTGGAAATCATAGAACTCGTAATCGCCCGGCTTCAGGGGAAGCACGAATACGCTCGCTGCGCCGACACCGTCCTGAACATCCTGCGGCGTGGAGTAAGCACCGGCCATTTTCCAGACGCCGGCCGCACCGTATTCGGAACCGCGTTTGCGGAAAAAGATTCGCTGGTTGTCAGCGGCTGATTGCTTGAGTGATTGCGGCCCGATTGAGCCAACGAGATAACTGACTGGCTCGCTTGCCTTGGGTTGCAAGGGTTCGCTGACCCAGGAAGCGCTTTCGGTAATGCAGCCGCTGAGCGTCGCGGCGAGCACGACGGCCGCTCCGAGTTTGAATAGCTGAAACATGTACATCCCTGAATCTGCTTGCGTTGATTGACTACAAACAGGAAGGTCAATCAATGCCTTCCTGGCTTGGCTTTTTATGCGGGGGCGCAGAATAAACGAGGTGATGGCACTTGGCTAGCCGCTGTAGGCGCTGCGGTACGCTGAAATCATTTGATTTGGATCTCAGGGAGCAAACTCAGGGTTTGTGGCCGACGCAGGAACCTGTGGGCGGGTTGATCGTGTTACCTCACAAACCCAGCGGGTACTGGATGACCACGTAAATCCGGTCAATATCATCGCCAGCTTGCGCTTCGTTGGCGCGGTGGGTGACGTGCGACAGCTGCACCGACAGATCCTTCGCGGTGCCGGATTGCACGACATATTTCAGGTCGATATCGCGTTCCCAGTGTTTGCCGCCGCTGCCTTGTTGCGGTTGATAGTCGCCGCTGTCGGCCTCGAACGGGTTGTAGGCGCCGCCCTTCGGCGCGTGGGTGCCGTCGATGTGGCTGCCGCTGACGTAGCGGGTCATGAAGTTCAGGCCGGGGATGCCGAAGGCGCCGAGATCGAAGTCGTAACGGGCTTGCCAGGAGCGTTCGTTGGCGCCGTTGAAGTCGGCGTATTTGATCGAGTTGGCGAGGTAGATCGAATCGCCGCCGACGAAATCGAACGGCGTGTCGCCATTGATCCGCTGCCAGCCGAGCATCACCGCGTGCGGGCCGAAGCTGTATTTGCCGGAGAGGCTGAGGGCGGTGTTGTGGATCTCGCCGGCCAGTGCGCGGCCGGTGTCGCGGGTGTGGTAGAGGCTGGCGTCGAGCAGAATGCCGGACTGTTTGAAGTGCAGGTTGCCGTAGTACTGGTGCCAGGTGTCGCTCAGTTCCGAGGCATACAACGCGCCGCCGATCGGGCTTGAGCTGAACAGGTCGGCACCGACGAAGCTGATGCCACCCGCTTCGGTGTTGGCGCCGTAGCCGTAGAAGTCGCCTTTGCCGGAGGAGCTGTCCTGGTTCTTGAACGCGGTGAAATGCCCGGCGACCAGATTGACGTTGTCGAGCTCGGCGCTGTTGAGCAAAAAGCCTGTGGCGTATTCCGGTTGCAGGCGTTTGTCGGAGGTGTCGAAGACCGGGGTTTCTACGGTCATTTCGCCGAAGGCCAGAGTGGTGCGCGAGACCTTCAGCTTGAACGCACCGCCAGCGCTGGAATAGTTGTTTTCACTGCGACCATCGCTGTCGACCGGTAACAGACCGGTGCCGGAATGGCCCTTGCCGCCGTCGAGTTTAAGGCCGGCGAAAGCGTGCGCGTCGATGCCGAAACCGACTGTGCCCTCGGTGAAACCGGATGAGAAGTTGCCGATAAAGCCTTGTGCCCATTCCTGTTTGTAGTTTTTTCCGGAGGGCGTGGGCGAGCGGTAGTCGTTGCTCAGGTAGAAGTTGCGCAGCAGGACATCGCTTTTGGCGTCGTCGAAAAAGCCGCTGGCATGGGCGGTGCCGGTCAGACCGCAGAGCATGGCGAGCAGAGTGAGGCGGGAGGGGGCGCGGTTGATCATGGTCAGTGCCGGTGGTAATCAGGATGGCGCTGATGATCGGCGGATTGGCCTGGAAAGGATTGGGCCGGTGTGCTGAGTTGGCAGCCCTTACACCAAACCCTATGGGATAGTCAGGTGGAAATGTGGCGGCTGTCAGGCCGCCATCGCTGGCAAGTCAGCTCCCACAGGGTTTGTGGGAGCTGACACAGTGCATCAAGCCAGCGGCGGTGTACGCGGTGGGATCTGGCGTTTGCTGCCGGTGGATTCGAAAGCGGCGGCGAAGCGCAGCAGGTTCGAGTCGTCGTAGGCGCGGCCGGCGAAGGTCAGGCCGACGGGCATGCCGATGTCGGCCATCACACCCATGGGCACGGTGACGGTCGGGACGCCGAGGTGGCGGATCGCGAGGTTGCCGTTGGCCACCCAGACGCCGTTGCTCCAGGCGATGTCGGCCGAAGCAGGATTGACATCCGCATCCGCCGGGCCGACGTCGGCGACGGTCGGGAACAGCACGGCGTCGAGGCCGAGGCTGTCCATCCAGTCTTCGAGGTCGATGCGTCGGGTCTGCTCCAGACCGCGCAAGCCATCAGGCACGGTTGGGATTTCATTCCACGGCGTGATGCCGCGCTCGGCCATGCGCACGTATTCGTCCATGCCGGCGGCCAGATCGCCTTCGCGGTTGGGCAGGGTGCCGGGGTCGTGCGGGAAGATCTTCGGCCCGTCGACGTTAACCAGACGATTAAGCTTCGGGTCGCCGTTGGCTTGCAGGAAGTCGTCGAACGCCCAGGCAGTCAGATCCCACAGTTCATGGTGGAGGAATTCTTTCGACACCAGCCCACGGGTGAACACGGTTGGTGCGCCAGGGCGGTCGCCTTCGCAGTTGGAGACTAGCGGAAAGTCGGTTTCGACGACTTCAGCGCCAGCGGCTTCCAAGGCCTGACGCGCCTGTTTCCACAAATCGATCACGGACGCGCGGGTGTTGATGCGCTGGCCGGTCGGGCCGCCAATGCCGGGGGCTTCGCTGGTGCCGGCGTCCGGGTCGGCATTGATGTACATGCGCGGGATGGCAAAGCGTTTGCCGGCCAGGGCTTTGGCGTCGGCGGCCAGTTCACTGTACGCAGCCGGGCGCACTTCGCTGACGCGCGGGATCGGCACCCACGGTTGCAAGCGCCAGAGGTCGCCACGGGTGTCCGGGTCTTCGGCGACGACCACGTCGAGCACTTCGAGCAGGTCGGCCATGGTCCGTGCGAACGGCACGACGACGTCCATGGTCGGGGTCAACGGCCAGTTGCCGCGCACCGAAATTACGCCGCGCGACGGGGTGTAGGCGCACAGGCCGTTGTTCGACGCAGGGCCGCGACCGCTCGACCACGTTTCCTCTGCCAGGCCGAACGCGGCGAAACTCGCAGCGGTCGCGGTGCCGGCGCCGTTGGACGAGCCGGAGGCGAACGGCGCAGTGAGGTAAGCGGCGTTGTACGGGCTTTCAGCGCGGCCATAGACGCCGCGCTGCATGCCGCCATTGGCCATCGGCGGCATGTTGGTCTTGCCCAGGCAGATCGCCCCGGCAGCGCGCAGGCGCTCGATGGTGAAGGCGTCGCGATGGGCGACCAGATCGGCAAACGCCGGACTGCCGGAAGCGGCGGTCAGGCCCTTGACCAGATAGCTGTCCTTGGCGGTGTAGGGGATGCCATCGAGCGGGCCGAGGGTTTCACCGTTGGCACGGCGGGCGTCGGAGGCGCGGGCTTCGTTCAGTGCTTCGGGGTTGCGCACGACGACGGCGTTGAGTGCCGTCGGGGTGTCGGCGCCGTCGTAGGCATCAATGCGCGCCAGATAGGCTTGCACCAGTTCCACGGCAGTGGTCTGGCCGGATTCGAGGGCGGCGCGCAGTTGGGCGATGGAGACTTCGGTGACTTCGATCATCGGGTCACCTGTTGAGCGTGGATGTTCTGGGCAGGGGTTTTCATAGCGGTTCTCGTGGCACGGCTTGAAGCGACAAGGTCGGGACTGGCGCCTATTTAACACCATGTTTCCGTTTCCTGCAGTGAGGGGTTGCAAGTGCAACTGTGTGGCGGCTGACCCGCCGCTATCGCTGGCAAGCCAGCTCCCACAGGTTCTGTGTGAATCAATAAAATGCGTTCAGACACAAATGCCGCGCCCCACAGGAAGACCAGCCCAACATGTTCTAGGCTCAGCGCATCCCGAATGCTGCACCGCTCAGGAATGTTGCCATGGAAGATAAGCCGCTGATTGCCTTCAACAGTTCCAAAGCCTTGCTCGACGTACTGATCCGCGCCGGGTTGATCGCGACCCTGGTGCTGTTCTGCTACGACATTTTCCATCCGTTTCTCAATGTGATGCTGTGGGCGCTGATCCTCGCGGTCACGCTGTATCCGCTGAACCAGAAACTCGGCGCAAAACTCGGCAACCGCTACGGTTGGGCGGCGATTGTGCTGGTTTTGCTGGGGCTGGTGATCCTGATGGTGCCGCTGAGTCTGCTCGGCGCATCCGTGGCCGATTCGGTGAAGGTGGGCATGCAGACCGTGGAAGCGGGGCAGTTCGAGATTCCGCCGCCGCCCGCCAATGTCGCCGACTGGCCGCTGATCGGTGCGCCGTTGTATGGCATCTGGATGCACGCTTCGCAGGACCTGAGCTGGGTGTTCAAGGAACTGGCGCCGCACCTGACCAGTTGGGGCCGGGTGCTGTTGCATCAGGCCGCCGGCGTCGGCGCAGGCATCGTGGTATTTGTCGTGGCGCTGATCGTCGCCGGACTGATCATGACCCACGGCGAACGCGGCCATCGCACGGCGGTGGCGATCACCACGCGAATTTCCGGCCCGGTGCGTGGCCCGCAGATCGCGCAACTGTGCACCTCGACCATTCGCGCGGTGGCGCAGGGCGTGGTCGGTATCGCTTTTATCCAGATGATCTTGATCGGCGTGGCGCTGGTGATCATGGGCGTGCCCGCTGCCGGTGTGCTGGCGTTGATGGTGTTGCTGCTGGGCATCATGCAACTGCCGGTGCTGTTGGTTACCGTGCCGGTGGTGGTGTTCGTCTTTGCCCATGATGGCGTCGGCCCCGGCACGATCATTTTCGCCGTGTGGATGGTGATCGCCGGGCTTTCCGACAACGTGCTCAAACCGATGTTGCTCGGCCGTGGCGTGGCCGTGCCGATGCCGGTGGTGCTGATCGGCGCGCTGGGCGGCATGGTCACCAGCGGCATCATCGGCCTGTTCACCGGGCCGGTGATCCTGGCGGTCGGTTATGAATTGTTCATCGGCTGGGTCTATCAACCGGCCGACGTCAGCGAAGTGCTGGACGAAACCTCTCACGACAATCAGCCATAAGGAACGGCGCATGCGTAACAGGCTGATGGTGCTGGCGATGCTGCTGGCTGCAACACTGTGGTCCGGGCTCGGCCAGGCACTGGAAGACACCACGACAGCAACGGACGAAGCGGTAGAACTGAAAGTGGCCAACCGCAGCATCATGCTGTTTCGCGCAACCATTCTTGGCGAGGCGCCGGCCTCACGGGTCAAGCGGGCGAAGCGGGTGATCAGTGAAGCGTTGGAGGAAGACCCTGAGCTGAAAATCAGCACTGATTCGATCCAGAACAGTTACATGGTGCTGATCGGCAATACCCGAGCGTTCATCGTTGCACCGAAAGACGTCGACAGCCTGGCCTATTCCTCGGTGCAGGAAGCCGCCGAGGGCGCAGCGGAAAAACTGCGCCAGGTGGTCAACGAGACCCGTGAGGCGCGTAACGTGCAGATGATTGTGCGTTCGCTGGCGCTGGCGGCGGTGGCCACGCTGATCTATCTGGCGCTGCTGTGGTGCCTGTCATGGCTGCGCCACAAGCTGTTGGCGAAACTGCCGGCGCTGATGGATCGCCACACCAAGGCGCTGAAGGTCGGGCGGGTGCAACTGATCGATTCGAATTTTCTCTACCCGTTGGTCAGCCGCTGTCTGTTGTTCCTGCGTTGGTTGCTGATCCTGCTGCTGTCCTACGAATGGCTCGGTTTTGTCCTGTCACGCTTCCCGTATACGCGGCCGTGGGGCGAAAGCCTCAACAACTATCTGGTGGAACTGGCCGGTTATCTGTTGCAGGGCATCGTCGATGCGATACCGGGGCTGGGCGTGGCGCTGGCGATTTTCTTTATCGCCCGGGGCGTGACCGCATTTACCCGACGCATCCTGCGCCGGATGGCCGCGCCGGGGACGTTCAGTTGGCTCAACCATGAAACCCTGCAACCGACGCAACGCCTGACCGCACTGGCAGTCTGGCTGTTTGCGCTGGCGATGGCTTATCCCTATCTGCCGGGCGCCGGGACCGATGCGTTCAAAGGCTTGTCGGTGCTGATCGGCCTGATGATTTCCCTTGGCGCCACCAGCGTCGTTGGGCAAGCGGCGGCCGGATTGATCCTGACCTACACGCGGACTTTGCGCCCCGGCGAGTTTGTCAGGATCGGCGAGTACGAAGGCACCGTCACCGAGCTGGGCATGTTCACCACGCGGATTCGCACCGGCCTCGGTGAAGTGCTGACGCTGCCCAACTCGATGATCACCGGCACCGTGACCAAGAACTACTCGCGTACCGTGCAAGGTCCGGGCTACGTGGTCGACACGGTGGTGACCATCGGCTACGACACGCCATGGCGCCAGGTCGAAGCGATGTTGCTGGAGGCGGCCAAACGCACGCCGGGCGTGCTCGAAGACCCGCCGGCGCAGGTGTTCCAGACCGCGCTGTCGGACTTCTATCCCGAGTATCGCCTGGTGGCCCAGGCCATCCCCAGCCAGCCGCGCCCGCGTGCGGTGTTGCTGAGCATGCTCCACGCCAATATTCAGGACGTGTTCAATGAATACGGCGTGCAGATCATGTCGCCGCATTACCTGGGCGATCCGCAGCAGGAAAAACGCGTGCCGCCGGAGCAGTGGTTCACCGCACCGGCGCAGGCACCGAAGGATGAGTGATCCCTAGAAACGCCAGACCACGCCGCCGCCCAGCACATGCAGGGCGGCGTTTTTGTATTCGCCGGAGACCGAGCCGCCGGAGCGCGCTTTGGTCTGTTGCACGTCCATGTCGCCGAGGTAGATCAGCGTGTAGCTCATGTGCACGTCGACATCGTCCTGCAATGCATAGCTGACCCCGGTCGCCAGGCGCCACGCTTCGTTCATCGGGTTGTCGACGGTGCGATCCTTGTCGTCCACTGCCGAGGAGTCGTAACCGAGGCCGACGTTCCAGCGCAGTTTCGGGTTGATCTGGTGCTGCGCGCCGATCGAGGCATGCCAGGTGTCCTTGTATTGCCGCTGCGCCGTTCTGGCAGTCGAGCCCAGGTCGGTATCGACTTCCACGCCGACCTTGCCGAAATCGCTCCAGTCCTGCCAGCCGAGGCTGCCGAGCAGCGTCCACTGCGGATCGAGCTGGTAGGACACACTGGTGGTGACGGTCTGCGGCACGTTCATGTCGACGTTCAGCTGATCGGCGTCGAGACGGTTGAGCGCCAGACGCAGCAGCGGATTGGTGATTTTCTTCAGCTCGGGTTTGTCTTCGAATTTGAGCTTGATCTTGCTGGTCCAGGCCAGCCCGAGCTTTGTGCGCTCGTTGAGGTTGTAGAGCACGCCGACGTTGGCGCCCGTGCCCCAGTCGGTGTCCTTGTAACGCAACTGACCATCCTCGGCGTTGCCCAGACCGAGCACGTTATTGTTGACCGCTACTTCGGTGCGGAAGTAGCCGAGCATGAAGCGTGGGCCGAGGCCGACGGACAGGTCGTCGGTGATCTTGTAGGCATAGGTGGGCTGGAACGACACACCGATAATGGCCGACTCCTGAGCGAAATAGCGCCCGGCCCAGTCATCGTCGTAGTCCAGCGCCAGACCGAAATTGCCGTACATGCCGAAGCCGATCGAGGAGCGCTCATCGAGTTGATGGCTGATGAAGAAGCTGGAGCCTGGCAGGTACTTCAAGGCGTTGCCACCTTCGTTGCCGCCGAAGGTATTGGCGTTGTCGCGGGAGAAACTGACGTCGCCGAGGATCAACTGCGCGTTGAAGTTGATCTGCGTGCCGGCCAGTTGGCTGATGCCCGCCGGGTTGGTCATCAGAATGCTCGGGTCGCTGGCCATGACCGCAGAGCCGGCGTTGGCCAGCCCGGTGCCTTCGTGGCCGGCCTCGTAAATCATGATGCCGCCGGCTTCGGCCTGGAGGCTGGCGAAGAGCAATCCGCCAGCGACCGAACTTTTCATCAGCTTGAACATGTGAACTCCTTGAATGGCATGCGATCCGGTTTCAAGGCTAGCTCAAGCTCGGCGCGGCGTCGGACCGATTGCCGACGCCGCACTGATCAATCGATGCGCGGATGCTGGAGCGCCAGTTCCTTGCGCTTGGCTTCCAGCGCGGCGATTTCGGCATCGATGTCTTCGATTTTCTGCTCGATGTTGTCGTGGTGTTCCTGCAACAGCTCCTTGGCCTCTTCGAGGTCGGAAGCCGCCGGGGCCGCGCCGCGCAGCGGCTTGTTGGCGGTTTCCTTCATGGTCACGCCAGTGACCAGACCGACCACGGCGATGACCATCAGGTAATACGCAGGCATGTACAGATCGTTGGTGCTTTCCACCAGCCAGGCCACGGCAGTCGGGGTCAGACCGGCGATCAGCACCGAGACGTTGAAGGCACTGGCCAGCGCGCTGTAGCGGATGTGCGTGGGGAACATCGCCGGCAGGGTCGAGGCCATCACGCCGATGAAGAAGTTCAGCAGCACCGCGAGGATCAGCAGGCCGGAGAAGATCAGGCCGATGCTGCCGCTGTTGATCAGCATGAACGCCGGAATGGCGAAGATGAACAGGCCAATGCTGCCGACGACGATGAAGGGCTTGCGGCCGATCTTGTCGCTGATGAAACCGATCAGCGGCTGCACGAAGAGCATGCCGACCATGATCGCGATGATGATCAGCACACCGTGGTTTTCGCTGTAGTGCAGGTTGTGCGTCAGGTAACTCGGCATGTAGGTGAGCAGCATGTAATAGGTGACGTTGGTCGCCGCCACCACGCCGATGCAGGTCATCAGGCTGCGCCAGTGTTTGGTTGCGACTTCCTTGAACGACACCTTGGGGCCACCGGCGAGGCCTTCGCGGTCGCCTTGTTCGAGTTTTTCCACGTGTTGCTGGAACGCCGGGGTTTCTTCCAGGGCGTGGCGCAGATACAGGCCGATCATGCCCAGCGGCAGGGCGAGGAAGAACGGAATCCGCCAGCCCCATTCTTCGAAGCGCTGTTCACCGAGAATCGTCGAGATCAGCACCACCACGCCCGCGCCGAAGACGAACCCGGCGATCGAGCCGAAATCCAACCAACTGCCGAGAAAGCCGCGTTTGCGGTCCGGGGCATATTCAGCGACGAAGATCGAGGCACCGGTGTACTCGCCACCGACCGAGAAACCCTGAGCCATTTTCGCCAGCAACAGCAGGATCGGCGCCCAGATGCCGATCGAGGCATAGGACGGAATCAGGCCGATGGCAAAGGTGCTCAGGGACATGATGACGATGGTCGCGGCGAGGACTTTCTGTCGTCCGTATTTATCGCCGAGCGCACCGAAGAACAAACCGCCAAGCGGACGGATGAGGAACGGCACGGAGAAGGTCGCCAGCGCGGCGATCATTTGCACGCCGGGATCGGCGCCGGGGAAGAAGACCTTGCCGAGCACATAGGCGACAAAGCCGTAGACGCCAAAGTCGAACCATTCCATGGCGTTGCCCAGCGCGGCGGCGGTGATCGCCTTGCGCATCTTGGCGTCGTCGACAATGGTGATGTCTTTCAAACCGATCGGTTTGACGGTGTTCTTGCGTGATTTCATTGCGCTGTTCCCGCTCGCTGATCCAGATTACCGCTGCGATGCCATCTCCATGATGGCGCCGGCTCTTCTGGCTCAGATACATGCGGACACGAAATAATTCACCGATGGCTGGAATTAATTTCGACAGGTGGGGGAGGTGCAACTCCGAGCCTTGTTGGAGCTGTATTGCCTGACCCACCGCTATCGCTGGCAAGCCAGCTCCCACAAGGGTTTTGGGTGTTGCCGGGATTTTGTGTCCGCCGTCAAACCCTGTGGGAGCTGGCTTGCCAGCGATGACGGCATGACATCCATTACAAGGCTTAAAGCGCAGCCTTCACCTGCAAACCCACCACCAGCGCATTATCGATGTCCTGCCCGGAGAACGCGCCCGGTTCGATGATGTATTGCAGGTTCGGGCGCAGGGTCAGCCATGGGGTGGCCTGATAGCCATAGCCCAACTCAATCAACTGTTCGGCATTGTCGAGATTCGGGAACGCAGCACCATTGGCCAGCGCGGCATCCTGCTGCACATCGCGGCTGCGCGGGTTCGGCACGGCGCGGCCATAACCCAGCGCCAGGGTGTCACGCGGACGGCCTTCGAACGGTTTGTACAACACCACGCCAGTGCCGTACCACTTGCTGAATGGCGAGGCCGCTTCACTGGCCGCCGAATACTGACCGAAAGCATGCAGGCTGCGGCCTTCGGAGGTCGGCGAACGCCATACGGCCTGATCGATCAGCAGATAATGCCCGCCACGCCCGGACACCTCGTCGTCGCTGCCAATGCGTTTGACGTCGGAGCTGTCGTAGTAATAGCCGAGCTTGTACTCGCCGGGCAGCTCGCCGGCGTGCTTGTACACCAGCTCGATCGGCACGACGGTGCCGGTGGTGTGCTTCGGCCCCAGATGCCAGGCGCGACTGGAATTGCCGTTGCTTTCTGGATCGACGTTAAACGCCGCCACACGCAGCTGCCAGGACGGCGACAGGTCGTATTTGACCCGCACGCCCAGACGCGCGTTGGGGTAGTTGGTCCAGCCGCTGCCGCCGGACATGTTCAGCGGGTGACCGCAGAAACCGGCGTTCATGAAGTTGCACAGAATGCCGCTGTCGAGGCCGCCGAGGTCGTTGCCCATGGCCATGTAGCCGAGCTTCACGTTCAGCGCCGGGGTGAACAGGCTGCGCTCGTAACTCAGTTCAGTCAGGCGCGTGTACAGGCCGCCGTAGTTTTCCTGAATCGGCAGGCGGTTGCCGACCAGATCTTCCGAAGCGCTGTTGCCGCGCCGGTCGTTGATGGTCAGTTGCACTTTGCCGGCGTTGTCGACGCCGTAGAGTTTGCTCAGATCAAACTGCACGCCGAGTTTGATGTTCTGCGAGTAGCGCGCCGAGCGGTGCAGGCCGCCGTCGGCGTTGTAAGCGGTTTCGCCGCTGTAATCGCCAGTGAACTTGACGCCGTCTTCATCGAGTTGATGACGCAAGCCGCCCCAGTCACCGGTGAGGGTGCTGCGGGTCAGCAGATCGGAATCGCTGGCGGCCAGCGCGGGGAGGGCAGTGGTGCAGCTCAGGCCCAGCAACAGGCCAGTGGAAAGCTTGGTACGAGAAAAGCGAACAGCCGATGACATGTGAATCCTTCCTGCTGAAATCTTTAACGCAATAAAACGGCGACGCGGTGCTTTGGGGCACCGCGCGCTTGGAGGAGGTTGGTGGTGCGGCAGCGAGTTACGGCAGGGCGTAAGCCATCACGTAATCGCCACGATCAGTTGACTGGCGTGCGCCGCCAGCGGTGACGACGATGTACTGCTTGCCGGTCTTCGGCGAAACGTAGGTCATCGGGCCGCCCTGGCTGCCGACCGGCAGACGGGCTTTCCAGACTTCTTCGCCGTTGCCGCTGTTGAAGGCGCGCAGGTAGAAGTCCTGGGTGCCGGCAATGAAGATCAGGCCGCCCTGGGTCGACAGGGTGCCGCCGAGGGTTGGCAGACCGATCTTGATCGGCAGGTGCATGCGGATGCCCAGGGGACCGGTGTCTTCAACGGTGCCGACCGGAACCTGCCATGCGACTTTCTGGGTCTTCATGTCGATCGCGGTCAAGGTGCCGAACGGCGGCGCCTGGCACGGAATGCCGGCCACCGACAGGAAGCGGTTCTTGTTCACCGCGTACGGCGTGCCTTTGAGCGGCACAGCGCCCATGCCGGTGTTCAGCGCTTCGCCACCGCCAGCGGCCTGGCCTTTGTTCTGCGACGGGATCATCTGGATCCATAGACCCAGGCGCATGTCGTTGACGAAGATGAAACCGTGCACCGGGTCAGTGGAGATGCTGCCCCAGTTCATGCCGCCCAGCGAACCCGGGAAACTCAGCGATTTGTCAGTACCCGGAGCGGTGTACAGACCGTCGTAGCGCATGCTCTTGAAGTCGATGCGGCACAGCAACTGGTCGTACGGCGTGGCGCCCCACATGTCCGATTCGGTCAGGTGCTGCGCGCCGATCTGCGGCATGCCCACGGATTTCGGCTGAGTCGGCGAGTACGGCTCGTTAGGGATGTTCGCGGCTTTCACCGGTACTTCCTTGACCTCGGTCAGCGGCTTGCCGGTGGCGCGGTCGAGCACATAGATCTGCCCGGCCTTGGTACCGATGACCAGCGCCGGAACGCTTTGCCCGTCCTTGTCGAAGTCGATCAGGCTCGGCTGCATCGGCAGGTCGAAGTCCCACAGATCGTTGTGCACGGTCTGGAACACCCAGCGTTCTTCGCCCGTGCTGGCGTCCAGCGCGAGGATCGAAGCGCCGTACTTGTGGTCCAGTTCGCTGCGCTCGACACCATAGATGTCGGTGGACGAGCTGCCCATCGGCAGGAACACCGTGTTGGTCGCCGCGTCGTAGGACATCGGCGCCCAGCTGTTCGGCGTGCTGCGCACGTAGGTTTTGCCGTCGGCCGGCGCGTTGCGATCCTGCGGGTTGCCCGGGTCGAACGCCCAGCGCATGGTGCCGGTGATCACGTCAAAACCACGGATCACACCGCCCGGCATGTCGCTTTGCACGTTGTCGGCAACACGACCGCCAACCACCACGGTGGTGCCGGCCATCAATGGCGCGGACGACAACTGATAGTAGCTGTCCGGCACATCACCCAGGCCGGCCTTCAGATCGACCTGGCCGTTGTTGCCGAAACCCTGGCAGAACTCGCCGGTGTCGGCATCGACCGCGATCAGGCGGGCATCGATGGTGTTGGTCAGCAGACGACGCTGGCAGTTGGCGGCCGGCTCGGGTTTGGCTTCGATGATCGAAGAGTTGCTCGGCTGAGCGATGGTGACGGTGGCATCGAAATAGGCCATGCCACGGCAGCGCTGCCAGACTTTCGACTGGGCGTTGATCTGGTTTTTCCAGATTTCCTTGCCGGTGTCGGCGTCCAGCGCGATCAGGTTGTTGTGCGGGGTGCAGATGAAGACTTTGTTGCCGACCTGCAGCGGGGTGAGCTGGTCTTCGGCGCCGTTGCCATCGCTCTCGGCGACGTCACCGGTGTGGTAGGTCCACGCGACTTTCAATTTGTCGACGTTGTTGCGGTTGATCTGATCGAGCGCGGCGAAGCGGCTGCCACCTTCGGTGTTGCCGTAGTGCGCCCAGTCTTTCTGCGCCTTGGCCGGCTCGACCGGAGTCAGGCCCGGGCCAGTGCCAGTGCGGCAACGGTTGGGTGAGCGACGAACATGTTGCCGGCAGCAACCGCGACACCGACCGCGAGCACAGCGGCCACGGCATACGCGCCACGACCGGCTACGCGGCCATTGGCGCGCGCCAGCAGCGGGTAGACCAGAGCGACGACCATACCGATCGCGCTGAACATGAACAGCCGCGAGAACACCGGCCAGAACACCAGCCCGGCGTCAGCCACGGCCCAGATCGCGGTGGCCACGAGAAATGCGGCGAACAGCCAGGCGCCTGCAGTTTTCTTCAGTGCGATCAGCACCCCGGAAACGGTCATCGCCAGACCGCCGACCAGGAAGTACCAGGAACCGCCCAGACTGACCAGCTTCACACCGCCGGCCGCGAGCGCCAGACCGAGCAGGGCGATGATCACGCCAAGGCCGACCAGAATGAACGTTGAAACGCCTGAGACGCGTTGACTGTGGTTCACATTGAAAGTCCCGTTTGAATGAAGCGCGGGATTATAACGGTAACTAACCATTCAGTTAACCGCAGTTTTGCCAGGAAAACGTGCACTTCTGTGAATCACAGCGTGGTGCAGGATGGGCAAAATGCAAGTTGAGAGGGGTTTCTCGACGTTTCAGCGGGGATGGCGAGTCGGGCGTGCAGTTGCAATGCACATCTACAAACACCGCGCTGAATTCACCCCTCATCGGAACGCCGCCCGCCCAGCCCTCTCCCCGGGGAGAGGGAGCCGATTGGTGGCTTTTCAGAACTTGTGTTCACCTCGGTATTGCAGGTTGGAATCACTCGATCAAACAACTCGGTCAGTTCCTTCTCCCTCCGGGAGAGGGCTAGGGTGAGGGGCTTTTGAGGTGGGCCGCGATGGCAACCTTGCCCTTGGCCCGACCTTGTTCAACGTAGTGCAAGGCATCGCGTATCTGATCGAACGGAAAAGTACGATCAACCACCGGTTTGATCACTCCTGCCTCAATCAACGCAGTGATTTTCTGCAACTGGACGCCATCGGCACGCATGAACAGAAACGAATAACCCACCCCACGCTTGCGCGCCTTGCGCCGAATGCCACTGCTGAGCAGACGCATGACCAGCCCCAGCAGCCAGGACAAACCCTGCTCCTGAGCGAACTGCGCAGTCGGCGGCCCTGACAGGGAAATCAGTTTCCCGCCCGGTTTCAACACCTGCAACGATTTCTCCAGGACATCGCCGCCGAGGCTGTTGAGCACCACGTCGTAGTCGTGCAGTTCGCTGGCGAAATCCTGCTGCTTGTAATCGATCACCACATCAGCGCTCAGCGCCTTGACCCACGCGACATTCGCCGTGCTGGTCGTAGTCGCAACGAAAGCGCCGAGGTGTTTGGCCAGTTGAATGGCGACCGTGCCAACGCCACCGGAGCCGGCATGAATCAGTACCTTCTGGCCTTTTTGCACGTTGGCGACTTCGACCAGGGCCTGCCACGCCGTCAACGCCACCAGCGGCATGCAAGCCGCCTCGGTCATGGCGAGATTGGCGGGTTTTAACGCGATCGCTTGTTCGTCGACAGCGATGCGTTCGGCAAACGTGCCAATCCTGTTTTCAGGCGCACGCGCATAAACCTCATCGCCCGGCTTGAAACGCTTGACCGCCGCACCGGTGCTGAGCACCACGCCGGCGACATCGTTGCCCAATATCAAAGGCATTTGATAGGGCAGGATCATCTTGAATTCGCCGCTGCGAATCTTCAGATCCAGCGGGTTGACGCTGCTGGCGCGCACTTCGATCAGCACGTCGTGGGCGCCAACCAGTGGATCGGGCAGGTCGCCAATCCGGCCGTTCTGCTTGCCGTAGCGCTCGATGAAAAATGCCTTCATTGCGGATGCTCTTGTCGGTAGAAACCCGACGCACTTGCGCCGGGTTTGGGTAAGGTCAGGCTTGCGTCAGATAACGTTGCGCGACCGCCGACTGGCGAATCTGCCCCAACAGCCCCTGACGCGCGGCTTGCAGGGCATCCCAGCGCTCGCCTTCGTGCAGCGGCGGGATGGTCACGACTTCGCGACGGTCGAAACCGACCAGCGCGGCATCGACCATATCGCCGACTTCCATGATGTCGGTGAGGGTGTTGATGTCGATACCGGCGCGGTCCCAGATTTCCGTGCGGGTGGCGGCTGGCAGCACGGCTTGCACGTACACGCCTTGTGGCGACAGTTCCAGGCTCAGGCCCTGGGAGAGGAACAGTACGAACGCCTTGGTCGCGCCATACACCGACATGCCGAACTCCGGCGCCAGGCCCACCACCGAGCCGATGTTGATGATCGCGCCGTCGCCGGCCTTGGCCAGGCGCGGGGCGATGGCACTGGCCAAACGCACCAACGCCGTGGTGTTCAGCGCGACCAGTTGCGCCACGCTGTCGGTGCTCTGCTCGATGAAGGTACCGGACTGCGCCGCGCCGGCATTGTTGACGAGGATACCGATGCGCGCGTCGTCACGCAGACGCGCCTCGACGGTTTGCAGGTCGCTCAGTTGCGTGAGGTCGGCCTGTAGCACTTCGACATTGACGTTGTGTTCAGCGCGCAAACCGGCAGCAAGGGTGTCCAGGCGCGACTGGTCACGGGCGACCAGCACCAGATCGTGCCCGCGTTGGGCGAAACGTGCGGCGTAGACGGCGCCGATGCCGGTGGAGGCGCCAGTGATCAGAACAGTAGGGCGAGTAGTCATGGTGTGGGCTCTTTTGTCAGTTGAAGACTGATTGCGGACCTTTAGGATGATGATCGAAATCTAACCTGTCAACGGTTTTGATTATGGCCAACATCTATGTATCATCGGCCGATGAATTTTCAGCGCTGGAGGTATTCAACATGCGCGTATCCAAGGCTCAGGCTCAGGCCAATCGCGAGCACATTGTCGAAACCGCTTCAGTGATGTTCCGCGAACGCGGTTATGACGGGGTCGGCGTGGCTGACCTGATGGCGGCCGCCGGTTTTACTCACGGCGGTTTCTACAAACACTTCGGCTCCAAGGCCGACCTGATGGCCGAAGCCTCGGCCAACAGCCTGGCGCAGTCCACGGCCGCCGCCGAAAGCATGAGCGTGCAGGATTTCATCGATGTGTACGTGTCGCGCGACCATCGCGACGGCCGTTCCACCGGTTGCACGATGGCGGCGTTGTGCGGCGATGCGGCGCGGCAGTCCGGGGATGTCAAAGCGGCGTTCGCTGAAGGCATCGAGCGCACGTTGCAGACGCTTGGCGAGAAATACCCGACGGCAGCGGATGCACCGCAAGGTGAGGGCAGGACCCGGATGATCGACCTGCTGGCCCGCGCGGTCGGGGCGATCATGCTTTCGCGGGCCTGCCCGGATGACTCGGCGCTGGCCGATGAGATTCTGGCGGTGTGTCACGCTTCGATGACTGAGTCGCTGCCCGCGATCGAAACTGCGGAAGAAGCCACGCAGGACAGCTGAAGCGATCAGTGCTGGCGGTGCAGAGCCTTGTCGAGTGCCGCCAGCAAAACCTCTTCTTCGAAGGGTTTGCACAGGCATTCAAACGCCTGGTAATGCCCGGACTCAGCCAGCGCCGCCTCGTCCCAATGGGCGGACATGCAGATCACCGGAAACTGTCGCGGCAGCTGGCGCATCACGTCGATGCCGGACAGGCCGGGCATGCGCAGATCCAGCAGCAGGCAGGCGATTTCGGGGAAGTCGGCTTCGGCGAGAAACGCTTCGCCACTGGCATAAACCTGCGCGCGATAACCGACCGAACGCAGCAGATTCGACAGGCTTTTGCGCACCGACGCGTCGTCATCGACGATGCAGACAATCGTCGGTCGAGTGTTCTCGATCGCCGTCGGGCGACCCGCCGGGCCGCTCACGACAGGCTCGATGGGCCAGGCGAAGGCGCAGCGCTGATCAGTCCGTAGAGTTCGACGAGGTTGACCAGCGAGCGGGTCTGCATCTTCGCCATGATGTGTTTGCGATGAACCTTGGCGGTCACTTCACTGGTGCCCAACTGGTTGGCGATCTGCTTGTTCGACAGGCCACCGACAATCAGCGGCAGCACCTCGCGCTCACGCGGTGTCAGCTGCGCCGCCAATTGCCGCACGTGCTGAACCCGTTGCCATTGATTGAACGCCGTCGCGGCGTGTTGACGGGTGCTGCGCAGAATGCCGAGCAGTTCATCGTCATTGAATGGCTTGGTCAGGAACTCCACCGCGCCGGCCTTCATCGCCTGCACCGACATCGGAATCGTGCCGTGGCCGGTCATGAAGATCACCGGCCACGGCAAGCCGCGCTCGTTCAGCGCCGCCTGCAATTGCAGGCCTGTGGTTTCGGGCAGGCTGACGTCGAGCAACAGGCACGCCGGGCCATTGGCGATGTCGGCCTCTAGCAGTTCTTCGGCGGACTGGAAAATCCGGTGCTCGATGCCTTCGGCGCGCAACAAGCGGCTCAATGCACTGCGCACGCAGGCCTCATCGTCAACGATGAACACCGGCACCGATTGCGTATCGACCAACGGCGGCTGCGCCACCATCGGCGCCGAGGCCAGGGCGTTGAACACGGGCAGTTTGGGTTCGCGGTCTTTCAATAATCGGTAACCTCGACGGGCAACCGTCTGGATGATTTCTTTTTCCCCGAGCAGTTTACGCAGCGAGGAAATCTGCACTTGCAGATTGTTCTCTTCGACGACGATGTCCGGCCACACCTGATTGATCAGCTCGTCCTTGCTGACGATGCGCCCATCGGCCTGCATCAGTACCGAAAGTATTTCGAACGCCCGCCCGCCCATGCGCAAGGGCCGGCCATCGAGAAAGGCTTCGCGCCGTTCCAAAGAAATCGTGGCTTGGCCGAGTCGGATCATGCGGGCCTCTGCGTTGCGGTGAGAAGGACAGGGCGCGGGCGCCGGGTTATCAGGTTCGTACGCTAGGGGACGGCCTGGCATAAAGCAATTATCCCGAGGGATAAGACGTGCGCTTCTATAGCGCAAGAAACAGCGGCGCAAGGCTCTGGACGGCCATCTTGAGGCTGCAGACGGACATCAGCGCAGCGGCTGGCCCTCTGGCAAAAAAACGCTGGGTATACTTCGCCACCAGCCTGAATCCCATTTCCAGCGGTGAATGCGTATGCCCGGCCAGCCATCTTCATCTGCAATTTCCCGCGCGGCCGATGCGCCGATGCTCGATGAAGCATGGCTGGAGAACTGTCGGTTCAGTCTGCTGCGCCGTGACCATGAACTGACCTGGTTCAGCCTTCAAGACAGCCACTCGGGCCAGAGCTGGTTCGCCGTGCGTGCGCCGATCCAGCGTCCGGCGCTGTGCCAGCGGCTGGAGCGCGATTTCCATTTGCAGTTGCCTTCGCAGTGGGCGCTCAACCCGCTCGCGCTGATTCGCTCGGCGGACGGGCCGGTGTTGGTCTACCCGCAATGGGGCGCGCCGCTGACTGGACTGATCGACGCCGCCGGCTTACCACTCGGACGGGTGCTGAATATCGCCGTCGCCGCTGCCAATGCGCTGGTCCACTCTCGCCATCCGGAAACAGCGCAAAACCCTGTGGGAGCGAGCCTGCTCGCAAAAGCGTCATTCCAGCCGACATCACCCTTGACTGACCCACCGCTTTCGCGAGCAGGCTCGCTCCCACAGTGTTCTTTATTGCCTTGGCATCTGCTGGTCGATGCTGACGACAGCGTCAGGCTGATGGGCTTCCACACCCACGCGCAGGAAACGCCGGCGACTGAACTGCCGAGCCTGGAACACTGGCCTTATCTGGCGCCGGAACAGCTGCAGCACGACGGCGTCGATTCCGATGAGCGCAGCGACGTCTATGCGCTGTCGGCAATCATCTACGAGGCGCTGACCGGGCGCCCGCCGCTGATCGCTCGCGACGCCTCGCAATGGTTGCATGTGCACGCCGCCGTCCAGCCTGTGTCGCCAGGGCAATACCAACCCGACCTGCCGCAAGGCATTTGCCATGTGCTGCTCAAGGGCCTGGCCAAGGAGCCGGACGCGCGCTATCAAAGCATCGAATCGCTGGCCGCCGATCTGACCTGGTGCCTGCGCCAATGGCAGAAAAAAGGCCAGATCGAAGCGTTCCGCCTCGGTGCATTCGATGCTCGCGCAACGGCCACGCGCGGCGATGTGCTGTTTGGTCGTGATGACGAACGTCAGCAACTGCTTGAACAGATCCAGCGCGTGCGCAGCGACGGCATCGCTCGCGTGCTGCTGGTTGCCGGCGCACCGGGAGCGGGGAAGTCGACGCTGATCCAGCAACTCCTGCGTAGCCAGGCACCCGGTTATTGGGCCAGCGGCAAGATCGAACTGCTGAACAATGACCGGCCTTTCGCGCCGCTGGCGCAGATTTTTCAGTCTCTGATCAGCCAAGTGTTGACCAAGCCCACGCTGGCCTTGCAGGCCTTGGCCGAGCAACTGCGCGAAACCCTCAAGGGCCGTGGCCGCTTGCTGCTGGACCTGGCGCCGGAAGCCGAACTGCTGATCGGCGCCACCGCCGAACTGCCGAACATGCCGGCGCGCCACGCCTTGGATCGGGTCAATCGGGCGCTGCTCGATGTGCTCGAAGTCTTTGCGCAACCGGGGCATCCGCTGCTGGTGTTTATCGACGACTTGCAGTGGGCTGACGACTCGACGCAGGCGTTTCTCAAAACCTTTATCGCCCGACCGACGCGGCATCTGCTGCTGGTTCTGGCGTATCGCGAGGGCGAGTTGACGGAGCATCCGGGCGGCTGGCTCGATGAGATGCGCAGAGCACCCGCGCTGCCACTCAGTGACCTTCGACTAGGGCCGCTGTCGGTGCAGGCCGTTGCGCAACTGATGGCGGTCGAACTCGATGCTGACGTCGACAACCTCGAGGCGCTGGCCCGCGTCGTGCACTTCAAAACCGCCGGCAATCCGTTGTTCGTCAGCCAGGTCGCGCGCGCGCTGGTGGACGAGCGTCTGCTGCGTTTCGACGCGACGACGCGGCGCTGGGTGTGGAATCAGGCCGAAGTGAACGGCTATCGCTACGCCGACAACGTGGCCGAATTGATGGTGCAACGCTTGCAGCGTCTGCCGGTCAGTGCCTGTGAAGTGTTGCGCACCGCGGGTTACGTTGGTGGCCGCTGTGACGAAACGCTGTTGGGCGATTTGCTGGGGGACGATCCGGCGCAATTGCTGCGTGACGTGGATTATCTGGTCAGCGCCGGATTTCTTCTGCGCGAGCCGGGCCAACTGGTGTTTCCCCACGATCGGGTGTTGGAAGCCGCCGCTGCGCTGACCGCACCGGCCGGGCGTTCGGCTGAGCATGCGCGCATCGCTGCCGCCATGCTCGATCAATGCGGCGAGCAGCGGCAGGCGCGGGTCTTCGACATCGCCAGTCAGATTCAGCGCAGCGCCGGCAATGCGCTGCAAGCGCCTCGACGCGCTGAATTCATCCAGTTATTGCTCGAAGCTGCCGAGCGCGCCCGCGATAGCGCCGCTGTCGAGCAGGCCGTGGATTATCTGCGCAGCGCCGAGGTATTACTCGGCGACAACGGCTGGACGCAGCTCTACCCGCAAGCCTTCGCGGCGCGCTGGCTGGCAGCCGACTGCGCGATGTTGCTGGCGGATCTGCCCGGCGCGCAACAGCGTCTCGACGATTGCCTGGAACACGCTGCCACCGTGCTGGACCGTGCGAAAACCTACCGCCTGCGCGCCAGCCTGCGCACCTTGCATTCCGATTACCACGGCGCGATCGGCGAAGCGCTGGCCGGTCTTGCGTTGCTCGACATCGACCTGCAGCGACAACCCTCGAAGGCGCAACTGGGCGAAGCGTTCGAACGGGTTCGGCAATTGGTCGGTGCGCGACGGATCGCTGAGTTGACGGCGTTGCCCAAAGCCAACGAGCCGCGAATCGAAATGGCCATGGAGCTGCTGAGCACGCTGATCGCCTCGTTCTTCGTGCAGGACGACATTGCTTTTCTGCACTTGGCGAAGATGGTTGAACTGACCCTCTTGCACGGCACCACACCCAGCAGCGGCTACGGTTTTGCCTGGTACGGCGTGATGATCGCCGACCGTTATGGCGAATATCTGGACGGTGTTGCTTTCGCCGAACTGGCGCTGGAACTGACTGATCTGCACGGCTATGAGGCGGGGCGCACCGGCACGCTGGTGGCGCTGGATCAGGTCAGCGCGTGGACCCGGCCGATGGCTTACGCGCGGCAGAAGGCTTTCGCCGCGTTTGAGTGCGGTCAGGCCGGCGGCGATCTGGGCATGTCGTGTTACGCCTGCAACCATATCGGCTCCGATCTGCTGTTCATGGGCGAGCCGCTGCCAAACGTGTTGAACGAGCTGGACGTCGGCCTGAGTTGGGTGCGGCAGTTTCACTACATCGACATCGAGCGCATTCTCCTGGCGCAACAGGCGTTTGCCAGCGATTTGCGCAATGGGCCTGAGCCTCGTTCGATCGCAATGCTGGATGCTTTGGAACATGACCGTTTCGGCCCGCTGCATCGCGACCGCGTTTCACAGCCGACGCTGTTGTGGACGTGGTTGTATTCGGGCATGTCGGCGTTGTATTTCGGTGCAGTGCGTTACGCGTTGCGACGTTTCGAAGACGCTGAGGCGTTGACCTGGTCGCTGCCGGCGCACATTGATCTGGCGCATTACTACCTGTTCTACAGCCTGGCACTGGCCAGTCCCGAGGCGCCGGGCTCTGTTGCCGAAAAACTGCAGAAGCTGGAGCAGCAACGGCAGCGTTTTCTGCCTTGGGTCGAGCTCAATCCTTCGACCTTCAGCAACAAACTGCTGCTGATCGAAGGCGCGATGGCCCGCGTGCGCGGCGAAGGGCTGGCCGCGATTCGCTGCTTCGACCAAGCGCAAATCGCGGCGGCCGCTGCCGGGTTTGTCCATGAACAAGCACTGGCACATGAACAACTGGCCGAGGTCTGCCTGGTCAACGGCCTGGTCTCCGGCACGCATCATCACCTGCGTGTTGCGCGCGACTGCTATGTGCTGTGGGGCGCTGAAGCCAAGGCGCGCCAGCTCGAAGCGCAGCATCCGTTTCTCGCCCACGAGCATTCCCTTCAAGCGGGAACGCCGGTGACGCGGGTGCGCCTAGACCTGGAAGTCGGCATTGAAGCGGCACGCGCGGTCTCGCAAGAGGTGTTGCTCGATCGGCTGGTGGAGACCTTGATGAATCACTTGATGATTCAGGCCGGTGCCGATCGCGGCGCGCTGCTGTTGGTCGCCGAGGGTGAGTTGCAATTGGCCGCTGCCGCGCATGTCGAGGCGGGCAACGTGCGGGTCAGTCAGGACAACGATCGCTCGCTGGAGCAGATCGCGCCGGTTTCAGTACTCAATTCGACCATGCGCACGCGCACGCCGCTGGTGCTCGACGATGCCCGCGCCGACTGCCCGCAAGCCTACAGCGCTGATCTGCAGCAGCGGCAGACGCGCTCGCTGATGTGCCTGCCGTTGCTCAAGCAAGGCGCGCTGATCGGTCTGGTGTATCTGGAAAACAGCCTGGTACCGAAGCTGTTCAGCGCCGAACGCCTGACCATGCTGGAAATTCTCGCCTCGCAGGCAGCGGTGTCGCTGCAGACAGCGCGGCTCTACGCGCAACTGGTCGAAGACAACCGCTTGCGCGCGCAGATGGAAGCCGATTTGCGCAGCTCGCGGGCGGAACTGGCGCGCAACTCGCACCTGAAAATGATGGGCGAACTGTCGGCCTCGATCGCCCACGAAATCAGCCAGCCGCTGCTGGGCATTTCATCGAACGCCTCGGCCAGTCTGCGCTGGCTCAAGCGCGACACGCCTGATCTCGACGAGGCTATTCAGGGACTCGAAGACATCCGCTCCGACAGCGCCCGTGCCACCGAGATCGTCCAGGCCTTGCGCGCATTGGCCAGGCAGGCGCCGTTGCAACGATTGCCGGTGTCGATTGACGCGTTGATCGGTGAGGTCGTGCAACTGACGGCGAGCGATTTGCACAATCGCGGGGTGAGCTTGCACACGCAACTCAACGCTGCTGACCCGGTGCTGGGGGATCGGGTGCAGATCCAGCAGGTGATCTACAACCTGATCGTCAACGCGCTGGAAGCGATGGCTGGGCAGGGCGTGACTGACGGGCGCCTGGTGATTGAGTCGACGCTGTCCGATGGGCAGGTCTGTGTGGCTTTTCAAGACAACGGGCCGGGGATCGCCGAGCATCAGCGTGAAGAAATTTTCGATGCGTTCTTCACCACCAAGGGCAGCGGCATGGGCATGGGCCTGGCGATTTGCCGAACGGTGATAGGCGCCCATGGCGGGACGTTGCGCGTGGAAGACAGCGAAGAGGGCGCGCGGATCTGTTTCAGACTGCCGCTTGCGCCGGACGCGAGGATGAAAAGCCCCTCACCCTAACCCTCTCCCGGAGGGAGAGGGGACTGACCGGGGTGTTTGGGGGAGATACGCCGACGTGAAAATCCGAGTTGAACTCAGGATTGGAAAAGCACACAAATCGGCTCCCTCTCCTCGGGGAGAGGGCTGGGCGGGCGGCGTTCCGATGAGGGGTGAATTCACCGCCACTCCAAAGCCGAACGCCGGTGCACCGTTCAAAAAAAAGCCGCGAAAAATCGCGGCCAAAAGGGAGGAGTGAACAAAACCCTTTGAAATCCGACTCAGGGCCGCAGTTCCGTCAAGCGCTGGCCCATCGTCGAATTCAGCAACCCATCGCTGAGCCGCCAAACATCCGCATCCACCGGCGCCACCCGCGCTCCGCACATCAGTTGGCGCCAGACCTTCGGCGGCATTCCCACCATGCGCCCGAACGTGCGGGTGAAGTGCGAGTGATCGGAAAATCCGCATTCATAAACAATCTCGGTAATCGCCATCGAGGTCAGCAACAGCCCTTTGGCCTTGTCGATCTTCATCTTCAGCATCCATTCCTGAGGCGAGCAGCCGGTGACGATCTTGAACGCCCGGGAAAAGTGGCTGCGTGAAAGATTGCAATGTTCGGCAATCTCGCTGACGCGCAGGCTGCGGCTCAGATCGTGCAGCATGTAGGCCTTGGCGCGGCGTTCCTGCCAGCCGGACAGTGCGCCCAGTGGGCGCGCCAGGTGGCAGGAAGGGTCTGACTTCACCGATTGCGGGTTCATGGCGGCTCTCCTGATCGATGGGCAAAGTCTGGCCGCAGGCTTTATTTAAAGTCCTTAAACAAACCTTAAAAGTTATGAAGCCCAAGCCTCAAGCGTGAAACGGATAATCGACATAACCACGCTGATCGCCGCCGAAGAAGCTGCTCGGATCCGGCGTGTTCAGCTCAAGCCCATCGTGCAGCCGACGCGGCAGATCCGGGTTGGCCAAAAATGGCCGGCCAAAGGCAATGATGTCGGCGCGATCGGCGTTCAGCGCCTGTTCGGCGGACTCAGCGTCGTAACCGCCAGCGAGGATCAGCACGCCGTTCCAGGTCTGGCGCAATTGGGCGATGATCGCGTCCCAGCGCGGGTCGAAGTTTTCGTCCTTGACCGTGCCGACCATGGCCGGCTCGACCAGGTGCAGGTAGGCCAGATTCCACTGGTTGAGCGCCTCGACCAGATAGCCGAAGGTCGCTTCAGGCGTGTCATCGCCCATGCCCATGAAGCGGCCCATTGGCGTCAGACGCACGCCGACGCGCTCGGCGCCGACTTCATCAGCGACGGCGGCGACTACCTCGAGCAGAAAACGCGCGCGGTTTTCCACGCTGCCGCCGTATGCATCGTCACGCTGGTTGCTGTTGCTGTTGAGAAACTGGTCGAGCAGATAACCGTTGCCGGCGTGGATTTCCACGCCGTCCATGCCAGCGTTCAACCCGTTGCGCGCAGCGCGGCGGTAGTCTTCGACGATGTCGGCGATCTCCGCCGTTTCGAGGGCGCGCGGCACCGGCACATCGCCCCACACGCCGTTGCCTTGTTCATCGACGATAAAGGTCTTGCCCGGCACAGGCAGGGCGCTCGGCGCCACCGGCAAACCGGCGTCCGGCTGGAAGCTGGGATGCGAGACCCGGCCGACGTGCCACAGCTGCATGAAGATCAGACCGTTGGCCGCGTGCACCGTGGTGCTGACTTCGCGCCAGGCCTGGACTTGCGCATCGCTGTAGATCCCCGGCGTCCACGCATAGCCCTGGCCCTGTTGGGAGATCTGCGTGGCCTCGGTGATGATCAGCGCGGCACTGGCGCGTTGGCGGTAGTACTCGACGTTCATTGCGGTCGGCACGTCGCCCGGTTGGCCGGCGCGCGAGCGGGTCAGGGGCGCCATCGCCACGCGATGGGCAAGGGTGTAAGGGCCGAGTGCGATAGGTTGGAACAGGCGACGGGTCATGGGTAGCTCCGGATTTCGGTGAGTAGGGTTCAAGCGCGGCAGCCAGGTGCCGCGCGCTGTGCAGGTAACTTAACCGGGGGTGGCGGGGCTGATAATCCGTGGCCGGCGCTACGCAGTTTTGCGCGCAACGCAACGGCACCCGCGCTCATCGCTGAAGAGCGCGGGCGTGGTTCAAGCCGGTTGGCTCGAGCGAGTCAGCGGCAGATTCAGCCAGCGCCGGCCAGTGGCATTGCTGACCGCGTTGCCAAGCGCAGCAGCCATTGGCCCTTGGACAATTTCGGCAGCACCGAGGAAGGGTTCGCCCTGTTGATCAAGCAAATGCACGTCGACTTTTTTTGGCAATTGCGTAAAGCGCAGAATCGGGTAGCCGCTCCAGTCGTAGCTGCGAATGCCGCCGGCGTCGTAGGCGACTTTTTCGTAGAGCGTCCAGCTGGCCGACTGGACGATGCCGCCCTCGACCTGATTGCGCAGGCCATCGGGGCTGACGATCTGGCCAACGTCGACCGCCGTGACCACATGATCGACACGGATCTCGCCAGTCTGCGGATGCACCCGCAGTTTCACCGCGAGGGCGCAGTAACCCATGATGTTTTTGTAGCGGGCGAAGGCAAAACCGATCCCTGCGCCGGGTTCGCTGCTCTTGTGGGGCCAGCCGATTTCGTCACGCACGCGCTCAATCACAGCCCGGGCACGTGGGTCGCTCAGATGCGCCAGGCGCAACGCCAGCGGATCGAGCCCGGCCTTGATCGCCAACTCATCGATACCCGCCTCGATGGCGAAGATGTTGATGTGCGCACCCAGCGAGCGCATGGCCGAGGTGCGGAACGGCATAGTGGTGACGAAGTTCATGTTGATCCGCGTCGCGCCCAGCTCGTACAGCGGCACCGCGTTGCGATCGCCATCACCTTCGGGCTGGGCGATCGGCACCGAGGGCGCCGAGGTGAAGGGTTTCGCCAACAGGCGTGCCGGCAGCAGGCGCCCGGCATTGACGATGCGTTCGTTGTGCGGCGTGGTCCACAGCTCGTAGTTCCAGTCCTGCAAACGGCCCTGACTGAGGCCGGCATCGACTTCGGTGACCATCGCCGAACTGTACGGCTCCCAGAGATTTTCCTGCTCGCGCATCCATTGCACCCTGACCGGCGAGCCCGGCAGGCGCATGGCGATCAGCGCGGCATCGGCGGCGGCATCATCGGCGCCGTTGTGGCCGTAGCAACCCGAGCCTTCGGTATGAATGCAGCGCACGCGGTCCGGCGGCAGACGCAGCATTTCGGCGATGCCTGCGCGCAGCGGATAGACGCCCTGAGTGTGGGTCCACACCGTGAGCACGCCGTCGTTGAACCAGGCCACCGCACAGGACGGGCCGATCGAGCCGTGCATCAAATATTGCTTGGTCACCCGCGCCTTGAAGCGCGTTTCGGTCGCGCCGCCGGGAATGCCGTTGTTGCTGATTGGATAGCGCTTGGAGGGCAATTGCTTGAGCAAATCATGAATCCCGGCGGCTTCGGGAATCGCCTCGCCGCCACTCCACTTGGCACTTTCCATGCCGGCGCGCATGGCCTTGATCGCTTGCCACTCATCATGGGCGACCACGGCCAGATAGTTGCCGTCGCGAATCACTTTGACCACGCCGTTCAACGCCTCGATGGACGCAGCATCGAACGGCTGAAGCGTGCAGCCGGGACGCGGCGGGCGGATGACACGCGCGTGCAGCATGCCCGGCAGGCGCATGTCCTGGACGAATGCCGCGCCGCCGCTGACCTTGGCCGGAATGTCCAGGCGCGGCAGGTTGTGGCCGATCAGTTTGAAATCGGCCGCCGCCATCGCCGGTGATTGCGCCTTGGCGTACTGGTGCACGTCGACATGCTTGACCGCGTCGGCATATGCCATGCGCTGACCATTCGGCCCTTCGATGATGCCGTCGCGAGTGCTCAGTTGCGCAGCATCGACTTGCCAATGGCGCGCGGCGGCCTCGACGAGCATTTCCCGCACCTGGGCGGCCGCGTTGTACAGCGCGGTGCCGCTGTCGAAAATGCTGTGGCTGCCGGCGGTGTAGCCTTCATTCGGCGTCAGCGCGGTGTCGGCGGTGAGCAAATTGATCGCGCTGGCCGGCACCTGCAAACGCTCGGCGGCTATTTGCAGCAACGCGGTTTTCACCCCGGTGCCCAGCTCGACCTTGCCGGTGTACACGGTGATGCCGTCGGCGCCGATGCGAATCCACGCGTCGAGGTATGGGTTTGTGCGCAGGCTGCCGGGCAGATCGGGGGCCAGCACCACAGTGCCGAGGGTGTCGACTTCGGTGTCGGCCAAGACACGCCGCGCTACCGGCATCAGGGTGAAGGCCATCAGCAACGCGCCGCCGCGCAGGAAGGCCCGGCGGCTGGGGTTCAAGCCGTTTGCTGCGCTCATATCCGGCTCCCGTTGTGCCCGGCCACCTGTTTGATCGCCTCGATGATGCGCAAATGGGTGCCGCAACGGCACAGATTGCCGGCCATGTGCTCGCGGATGGTTTGTTCGTCCGGGTGCGGATCGCGTTCGAGCAACGCCTGCGCGCGCATCAGCATGCCGGCGATGCAGTAACCGCATTGCGCCGCCTGCTTGTCGATAAATGCCTCCTGCAACGGGCCGGGTTTGTCTGCGCTGCCGAGGCTCTCCACGGTGCGGATCTTTTTCCCTTCAAGGCCTGCGCAATGCGTCAGGCAGGCAAACACTGGCTGGTCGTCGACGATCACCGTGCACGCGCCGCACTGGCCCAGGCCGCAGCCGTACTTGGCGCCGTTGAGGTTCAAGTGATTGCGCAGCGCGTACAGCAGCGGCATGTCCGGTTCCAGCTCCAGCGCTTGGGCGGCTCCATTGACGGTGAGAGTGATCTGGCTCATTTCGTCTCCTGACGTAACGCTTCAATAGTGGAAGAGAGGTCGGCCCATGGCTGTTCGGGTCTGGCTTGCTCGCGCAGATACGCGGCGAGGGCGCCGAGCTGGGCGTTGTCGAGGCTGGCGGCGAATGGCGGCATCACCGGGCCAGGCGCGACAGGAATGGCGGGCACGCCTTCGAGCACAGTCTTGAGAAAGTTGCGCGAGTTGGCCGCTTGCAGCGCCGAAGTGCTTTGCAGGCCTGGGCGGCCGTCGATTTCGCGCATCGGCGCGGCGGGTGCGTGACATCCGGCGCAGGCGCTGCTGAAGAGCAGGGCGCCGGTTGTGTGATCCGCTGGAATACCTGGCTGCTTTTGCGCGGTGGTTTCGCTCACCACTTGCGGGTTTTGCAGGCTCAGCAGGTAGTCGGCAATCGCCTCGGCTTCACTGGCCGGCAAGCGCGCCAGACTCAGGCTGACCGGGCGCATCGGGCCGGCGGGCGTGCCGTGGCCATCGACCACATCGGCGCGCAGGTAGCCGACCAATTGCTCGCGATTCCACGGATTGGCGCGCTGCCCGAGGCCGACCAGGGCCGGCGCTTCCCAGCCATCGACGCTGCCGCCCTGAAGATATTCCGAGGATTTCTCCGCGCCAATCAGGTTCAGCGGCGAATGGCAGCCGGCGCAGTGGCCCGGGCCGTCGACCAGATAGCGTCCGCGATTCCATGCCGCGCTGTGTTCGGCCAGCGGCGTGAGCGGCTCGCCATGCAGAAACAGCAGGTTCCAGAACGACACCAGCGGGCGGATGTTCATCGGGAAATTCATCTGGTTCTGCCGCGCCGGGGCGTGTACGGCGGGGCCGCTCATCAAGTAGGCATAGGCGTCGGCGATGTCTTCGGAGCTCATGCGCCGGTAGTGCACGTAAGGAAACGCCGGGTAGAGAAAGTGGCCGTCGCGGGCAATGCCTTCGCGCATCGCCCGCTCGAAGGCCGGCAGTGACCATTCGCCGATGCCGGTCTGCGCATCCGGGGTGATGTTGGTGCTGTACAGCGTGCCGAACGGCGTCACCAGCGGCAGCCCGCCAGCCAGGTATTCGCCGCCGGGGCGGGTATGGCACACCGCGCAGTCGCCGGCCTCGACCACCCGTGCGCCGCGTTGCAACTGCGCAGTATCGAATGACGTCGGCCGTTTGATTGGTGCGATCGCCGGGCGCCACATCAGCGCGACGGCGACGATCAGGCCGATCACCGCGAGCACGGCGACGCTGATCCACAGGGTTCGGGATTTGAGCAAATGGCTGTTCATGGTCGGCAGAAAAACGCGGCGGACAGTGGCAGGACGAGTGCAGTGCGGGTCATGGAAACGCTCCTTGTAGCAGCCGGGGAAGGGCGCCGATGCGGACGTCAGCGCCAGGGCCAAAGCGTAGAGAAGACCCTTGCAGCGGAGAATCACCGGCCCGCGCAACAGCGCGTTGCGCCACAAGCAACGTTGCGCGCCACGCATCAGTGCGTTGCCAGTGGCACGGATTCTCGCCCCCGCCGGCTGACCGTAGCCTTGGCACAACTTTCCCGAACTCAACGAGGTGTCACCATGCTTACGGGCAACCCTGCCGTTGCGGCCCCGGCCGAACAGCCTGCTTCACTCTCCGGCCTGATGGTCGCGTTTCTGGCATTTTGCTGCGGCGCGGTCGTCGCCAACCTGTATTACGCACAACCCATCGTCGAACTGATCGCGCCGCAGATCGGCCTGTCTAGCGCCAATGCCAGCCTGATCGTGTCGCTGACGCAGTTCGGTTACGCGCTGGGCTTGTTGCTGCTGGTGCCGCTGGCTGACCTGATGGAGAACCGTCGTCTGGTGGTCGGCTTCACCCTCGCTGCCAGTGTCACGCTGCTGTGCGCTGGCCTGACTCATTCGCCGTCGCTGTTTCTGCTGCTCTCTTTGCTGATCGGCCTGACCTCGGTGGCGGTGCAGATTCTCGTGCCGCTGGCCGCACATTTGGCACCGGAAGCCAGCCGGGGGCGCGTGGTCGGCAACATCATGAGCGGCCTGTTGTTGGGGATTCTGCTGTCGCGGCCGCTGTCGAGTCTGTTGGTTGAAGTGTTCGGCTGGCGCGGGGTGTTTTACAGCGCGGCGGCACTGATGGCGGTGATCGCGCTGATTACCGCTGTGGCATTGCCGCGCCGGGTGCCGACGCACAAAGCCACTTATGTCGCGTTGATCGGTTCGGTGTTTGCCCTGGCCCGGCGCTTTCCTGTGTTGCGCCAGCGTTCGCTGTATCAGGGTTTGCTGTTCGCCAGTTTCAGCCTGTTCTGGACCCTCGCGCCAATTGAGCTGATGCGTCACCACGGTTTCAGCCAGGCGCAAGTGGCGATCTTCGCCCTGGTCGGTGCGGTGGGTGCGATTGCCGCGCCAATTGCCGGGCGTCTGGCCGATGCCGGCCACGGTCGTCGCGGTACCTTGGTGGCGTTGTTGCTGGCGCCGCTGTCGCTGTTGATCGCCGCGTTACCGGGCAGTGGTTATGTGTGGCTGGTGGTGTGTGCGGTGCTGCTGGATTTTGCCGTGCAATTGAACATGGTCCTCGGCCAGCGTGAGGTCTACGCCCTCGACCCGCACAGCCGCGCCCGCCTTAATGCGGTGTACATGACCAGCATCTTCGTCGGCGGCGCCCTCGGTTCACTGGTCGCCAGCCCGCTGTACGAACACTTCGGCTGGAACCTCTCGGCCGTCGCCGTAGCCGTGTTGCCGGCGTTAGCGCTGGCATTGTTCCTGAGTCGCAAGGCTGATGTCTGAGGTCGCGATGAGGCCCGGCAAGCACGACGATACAAGACGTGTGGCGAGCGCTGATGCACAATCAGCGGCGTTCCCTCACCACCGGACCCCGCTTATGGACAAGTTGCTGGCATTGAAGATGTTTGTTGAAACCGTGCGCTGCGGGGGCTATTCCTCGGCGGCGCGCAAGCTTGGGATTTCGACGTCTTCGGTGACACGGCAAGTGGCGGGGCTGGAAAACGAGTTGGGCGCCAGCCTGCTCAATCGCACCACGCGCAATACCAGCGTGACCGTCGCCGGCCAGACCTATTTCGAGAAGGCCGTGGCGATTCTCGATGCCATCGACGAAGCCGATGCGGTGGTCGCCGATCGTGGCAGTGATGCCCAGGGCCGCTTGCGCATCAGCGTGCCGGTGGAGTTTGGCCGGCGACTGATTGCGCCGCACCTGAGCCGCTTGCTTGAACGCCATCCCGGGCTGGAGATCAGTCTGTCGCTGAGCGATCAGGTCAGCGATTTGCTCAGCGAGCAGATCGACGTTTCAGTGCGGCTCGGCTCGACGGTCGTCAGTGAGGACATCGTCAGCAAACGCGTCGGCCACTTTCAGCGTTGGATTGTCGCCAGCCCGGATTATCTGGCGCGCAGCGGCGTGCTGGAGCATCCGCGGGATCTGCTCGAGCATCAATGCCTGCGCTTCGACTACGGCGGCAGCCATCACCACTGGACCTTTCAGGGCGACGAAGAGCCGATTCAGCTCAACGTTGTGGGCCGCCTGCAAAGCAACAACGCCGACGTCCTGCGCGAAGCGGCGATTGGCGGTGGCGGTGTGGCGCTGCTGGCCGACTGGCTGGTGCGCGACGACGTCACCGCCGGGCGCCTGACGCGCTTGCTTGAACACTATGAAGTCAACCCCGGCAGCGCCAGCAGTTGCATCAACGCGCTGTACTTGCCCAACCACCGTGGTTCGAGCCGGATCAACGTGTTCATCGATTTTCTCGTGGAAATCCTCAAACCCGCCGCACCCGCTGCTTAGCACTGCACACTCTGTTGCTGCAGCCGCTGCACACTGCTTGTATGCTTGCGCCCCGGAACACGTGGCCGCCGTGAGTGCCGACGTTCGAATGATGGCTGGAATGGATACCGGACTTCCTTAAGGTACTGACGTGAAGCGTGATACTCGCCTTGTAATGCTCCTGCTGCTGGTGATCGGCTGTTCCCTGACTTCGCTGACAATCTGGAAAGTCTGGTCTTCGCGCGAGCGTGCGCTGGCCGAGGTGGATGTGCATGGCCTGAACCTGACCCAGGCGCTCAACACCTACACCGAAGGCATCGTCCGGCAAAGCTCGCTGCTCTTGCTTGGGCTGGTCGAGCGTCTGGAAACCGAGGGCAACGGCCCGGCGCAGATTCAGCGCATCCAGAGCCTGATCGACCGCCAGCAGGCGTTGATGCCACAGCTCAGCGGCATCATCATCTATGACCGGCACGGGCATTGGCTGATGTCCTCCAACCGGCCGATTCCAGAGGGCGCCAACAGCAGCGACCGCGCCTATTTCATTCATCACCGTGACAGCCCGAGCCGCGAGCCGTTCATTGGCCCGCCGATCCAGAGCCGTGCCAATCACGAATGGGTGGTGACCATCAGTCGGCGCTTCAACGACGATGGCGGGCAGTTCGCTGGCGTGGTAGCGGTGACGCTGGGGGTGGAAAACTTCCTGCGGGTGTTCGGCAAACTCGACGTAGGCCAGGACGGCGCGATCGGTCTGTCTTACACCGATGGCACGCTGCTGGTGCGCTACCCGTTTCGCGAGCAGGACATGGGCCGCAACTTCTCAAAATCGCCGATCTACGCCAAATACCTCGTCGACCGTTCGGTCGGCACTGCCTCCTACACCTCCAGCCTCGACGGCGTGGAGCGGTTGTACGCGTTCCGCAAAAGCGAAACGCTGCCGCTGATCACCACCGTGGCCCTGGGCAAGGACGAAGCGCTGGCGGCGTGGCGCATCGAAGCGGCGCTGTCGGCGGTGGTGGTGATCGGGCTGCTGGGGCTGACCGGATTGATCGGCTGGTTCCTGATTCTCGATATCCGCCGCCGCACTGAGGCCGAAGAAGCCTTGCGCGATGCCCAGCAGCAGTTGCTTGCGTCCAATCGGCAGCTGGAATTGCTGGCGCTGAAGGATGCGCTGACCGGCCTGGCCAACCGCCGCTGTTTCGATGAGACGCTGACGGTGGAAGCGCGGCGGGCGCAGCGTGACGGGACCTCGCTGGCCTTGCTGATGATCGATATCGACCACTTCAAATTGTTCAACGATGCCTTGGGCCACGTCGCCGGCGATGCCTGCCTGCAAGCGGTCAGCAAGATTCTTGAAGGCTGCGTGCGACGTCCCTCGGATCTGGTCGCGCGCTACGGTGGCGAGGAAATGGCGGTGATCATGCCGGCCACCGACAGCGCCGGGGCGACGGTGGTGGCGCAACTGATGCTCGAGCGTTTGCAGCAGGCGAACATCGCCCACCCGGGCAGTCCGTTTGCTCGGATTACGGTGAGTATCGGTATGGCAGTGGGGACGGGCGCGCAGCTGGATTCGCTGCCGGCGTTGATCCAGACCGCCGATCAGGCGCTGTACCGCGCCAAAGCGGCGGGGCGCAACGGGATGGCCGGGCAGGCCTGAGGCGCACTAGAAAGCTTCGCCGTTATCCAGTTTTGCCAACAGCATTTGTCCGCGTTGCCACAGTGCATCCTGCTTGGCCAGCGGCATGCGGTCGAGGTTCTTGTACATCATGCCCATGCGCTGATTGCCGCGCAGGATATCGCCGTGGCGCATGAGGTAATGCCAGTACAGCGCGTTGAACGGGCAGGCATCGTCCGCGCTGCTTTCCTTGACCTTGTAGGCGCAGTCGCCGCAGTAATCCGACATCCGATTGATGTACTGGCCGCTGGCGCAGTAAGGCTTGGAGCCGAGATAACCGCCATCGGCGTGCATGACCATGCCGAGGGTATTGGGCAGTTCGACCCAGTCGAAGGCGTCCATGTAGATCGCCAGATACCATTCACAGATTTCCTTCGGCGCAATCCCGGCGAGCAAGGCAAAGTTGCCGGTGACCATCAGCCGCTGGATGTGGTGAGCGTAGGCATGTTGCAGGCTTTGACCGATGGCCTGGCGCATGCAGTTCATCTGTGTCTGCCCGGTCCAGTAGAACTCCGGCAGCGCACGCGTGTTAGCAAACACGTTGCCCTCGGCGTAGTCCGGCATCTTCAGCCAGTACACACCGCGCACGTATTCGCGCCAGCCGATCAACTGCCGAATGAAGCCTTCGGCAGCGTTGAGGCCGATGCTCCCCGACCAGTACGCCGCCTCGACATCGCTGCACAGCTGGCGCAAATCGAGCAGGCCGATGTTCAGCGCGGCACTGATCCGCGCGTGAAACAGGAACGGCTCGTCGCTGGCCATGGCGTCCTGGTAATCACCGAAGCCGGCCAGCGCGTAGTCGAGAAAGTATTGCCACAGGGCCTGGGCATCGGCGTGGGTCACCGGGTAATTGAAGTCATCCAGCGTGCCGTAATGGCTGGCGAAGCGCTCGCCGACCAATACCAGCACCTCTTGGGTGATTGCATCATTGGCGAAACGTGCCGGGTAGGGCGGTTTGGCGTATTTGGGCAGGGCCTTGCGATTCTCCGCATCGAAATTCCACGCACCGCCGACCGGCGTGCCGTCGCCATTGAGCAGCAGCCGACTCTTGCGCCGCATCTCGCGGTAGAAAAACTCCATGCGCAGCTGCTTCTTGCCGCTGGCCCAATTGGAGAACTCTTCGCGGGAGCAGAGGAAACGGCGGTCTGAGTGCCAATGCACGGGCAAGCCCGAATCGTTGATTGACTGCTCAAGACGCCAGTCGCCGCATTCGGTGATATGAATCTCTTCGGCGCCGGTGAGGGTTTGCCAGCGCTGTAGTTCGCCGGGAATTGAGCCGCTGTTGTCCGGGTCATCGAGGGTGACGTACTGGACGCGGTAGCCTTTATCGCGCAACGCCTCGGCAAAGTGGCGCATGGCGCTGAAGATCAGGGCGATTTTTTGCGGATGATGAGCGACGTGGGTCGCTTCCTCCATGACCTCGACCATCAGCAGCAGGTCGTGCTGGGGATCGAGTGGCTGCAGGGAGGCCAGGTCGAAGGACAGCTGGTCGCCGAGGATCAGGAGCAAGCGGTGGGCAGGGGGCATGGAGCGAAGTCCGGTCAGCGATTCGAACTCCAATAGTTATACAAATTTTTTGTGATGTATAGGTTTTGGCAGCAACTGACATCCTATTGTGGGAGCGAGCCTGCTCGCGAAAGCGTCCTGTCAGCAAATACAAATGCTGACTGACACACCGCCTTCGCGAGCAGGCTCGCTCCCACAGGGATTTGGGTGGGGTTCTTAAGCGGCGTAGGTCGGATAGTCGATATAACCCTCGGCACCGCCGCCATACACCGTCGCCGGATTCAACTGATTCAACGGCCAGTCATGGGCAATCCGCGCCGGCAGGTCCGGGTTGGCCATGAACGGTCGGCCAAACGCAACGAGATCGGCCAGCCCCGACTCAAGCAATTGCGCGCCGGTTTTGGCGGTGTAGCGGCCGGCATAAATGATCGCGCCGCTGAACGTGTCGCGCACGGCCTGGCGAAAGGTCTGCGGCATCGCTGGCGCGTTGTCCCAGTCGGCTTCGGCGATCGACAGGTAGGCGATGCCGACGTCTTCAAGAATCTTGATCGCCGCAATGTAAGTTGTGTGCGGATCTTCCTCGACCAGGCCCAGATACGTCCGCGCTTCATCGGTGGTAGTGAACAACGGCGCGAAACGCACACCGACCTTGTCCTTGCCGATGCATTCGGCGACGCCGGCCACCACTTCGCGCAAAAAGCGCAAGCGATTATCCAGTGAGCCGCCGTACTGGTCGGTGCGCAGGTTGCTGTGGGCGGAGATGAACTGGTTGACCAGATAACCGTTGGCGCAGTGCAGTTCGATGCCATCGAAACCCGCATCCATCGCGTTGCGCGCGGCCTGGATGTACAGCTGAATCAGTTCCTGCACTTCATCGGTGCTCAACGCGCGCGGAGCGGACGGCGGCACCAGTTCACCGACACCGGGCGCGGTTTCGATGAACACGCTGACGCGGTCCGTGGCGACCGCAGAGGCCGACACCGGCGCATCGCCGTTGGGCTGCAACGCAATGTGCGAGACCCGACCGACATGCCAGAGCTGGGCGAAGATCACGCCATCCACCGCGTGCACCGCCTCGGTGACTTTGCGCCAACCGGCGATCTGCTCCGGCGTGTGAATGCCCGGCGTCCAGGCATAACCTTGGCCGCGCGGTTCGATCTGCGTGCCTTCGGTGACCAGCAAACCGGCACCGGCGCGCTGCTGGTAATACTCGGCCATCAACTCGTTGGCGACATTGCCCGGTTGTGTGCTGCGCTGGCGGGTGAGAGGCGGCAGAACGATGCGGTTTTTCAGGGTGTGGGCGCCCAATTTGGCAGGCGTGAAGAAAGCGTTATTCATGGAGTAAGCCTTGAATCTGATTAGACCAGTCGACTAGTAACTGGACAAAAAAACAACGCCGGGCGGTACGCACGCGGCGTTGATCGGGTTGGAGCGAGGGATTCAGCCGAGCATCTTCAACAGCTTTTCGGCAACGGCGGCAGAGCTGGCCGGGTTCTGGCCGGTGACCAGTTGACCGTCAGCCACCACGTGAACCTGCCAGTCGGCGACTTTCGAGTAACGCCCGCCAAGGCGCTGGAACTCGTCTTCGATGAGGAACGGCACCACGTCAGTCAGGCCGACTGCAGCCTCTTCGGCATTGGTGAAACCGGTGACATCACGGCCCTTGACGATCGGCTGGCCGTCAGCGCGCACCACATGACGCAACACACCCGGTGCGTGGCAGACAAAACCGTGAGGTTTGTTGGCGCGGTCGAAGGCTTCGATCAGTGCAATAGAGGCTTTGTCTTCGGCCAGATCCCACAACGGGCCGTGGCCGCCTGGGTAGAACACTGCGTCGAAATCCTCGGCCTTCACATCAGCCAGACGGCCAGTGGTGGCGAGTGCCTGTTGTGCGGCCGGATCGGCGCGGAAGCGGTCGGTCTCGGCAGTCTGCGCGCTTGGCTCATCGCTTTTTGGATCCAGCGGAGGCTGGCCGCCGGCAGGCGATACCAGGGTGACATCGGCGCCGGCGTCCTTGAAGGCAAAGTAGGGCGCGGCGAACTCTTCCAGCCAGAAACCGGTTTTCTTGCCAGTGTTGCCGAGTTGATCGTGGGAAGTCAGAACCATCAAGATTTTCATAGAGCACCCTTGGGTTGGTCTGGCATCGGCAGAAGGCGAGGGATTCGCTTGTTGTCGGTGCCGCATGAATTTGTGTGTCGGGGCGCAGCATAGTTTCCAATTAGACCAGTCGTCTAGTAATTTTTTCAGAAAATGTTTTTGCCCGTCGGTTATGGCAAACTCCCGGTCCTGAAAACTATACGACTGGTCTATTGTCTGGAATTTTGCGCACCATGAAGCCGACCTTTGACGACACCCGCCAACACTTGCTCGACACCGGCCACCGGATGATGGCCGAGAAGGGCTTCACCAGCGTCGGCCTCAACGAGATCCTGCAGACCGCCGGCGTGCCCAAGGGCTCGTTCTATCACTACTTCAAATCCAAGGAGTTGTACGGCCAGGCGCTGCTCGAGGATTACTTCGTCGACTACCTCGCCGACATGGAGCGCCGCCTGACGTTGCCTGGGCTGACGGCCTTCGAGCGTTTGATGGATTACTGGCAGGGCTGGCAGAACCGCTGCACCCTCGAAGGCCACGGCGATGAATGCCTGGTGGTGAAACTCAGCGCCGAAGTCGCCGACCTGTCCGAATCAATGCGCCTGACCCTGCGCGACGGCGCCGAACGCATCGTCGCGCGCATCACCGAATGCATCGAACAAGGCCAGACCGACAACAGCCTGCCGGAGGGCGATGCGCGCAAGTTGGCAGAGACGCTGTATCAGCTCTGGCTCGGCGCGAGCCTGCTGAACAAATTGCAGCGCACCGGACAGTCGCTGGAAACTTCGATGGCGATGACCCGGCAGTTGTTGCAAGTCTGAGCCTCGCCGCAGATCCCTGTATGAGTGAACCACCGATCTTCATTTAATCCCCAATCTCTGTGGGAGCTGGCTTGCCAGCGATGGCGGTATATCTGCTACATCAATGCTGGATGTGCTGACCTCATCGCTGGCAAGCCAGCTCCCACAGGGATTTGCGGTGGTTGTCGCAGTTATGTCCAGGGAATACCGGATCAGGCAACTCAACATTCAGTCAGGGGATTTTTCCTCTTCAGGCAGTTGGGCAAACCACTGCGCAGACGGTGTATTGCTCACTTTGAATCGGTTGTAATCCGGGCTGCCGTCATCCCACCACACCGGCCCGCGTTCACCCAGCGCGACTTTGGCGTCGTTGACGCGAGCTCTCGCCGACTTCAACGCCTGTGCATCCTCCGCACGCTTTGCCTCTTTGACCGCACGCCGCGCTGACATGAGTTCGGCTACAAATGCCTCACGCTCGGCGGCTGGCAGCGATGGATTGCTGCAACGCCACAGCTGTTGTTTGACCACAAAATAGCGGCCATCGGGGGTGGTGGGGTACATGGGCGATATCCTGCGCGATCGAGTCTCAGACCGGGTAGGACAACTCGCCGATGAGTTTATCCAGCGTAATCGGATAATCGCGCACCCGCACGCCACAGGCGTTATAGATCGCGTTGGCGATCGCCGCCGCGGCGCCGCTGATACCCAGCTCGCCAACGCCTTTGGCTTTCAACGGGGTGGCATACGGGTCGACTTCATCGAGAAAGATGACTTCCTGATGGGGAATGTCGGCGTGCACCGGCACCTCGTATCCGGCCAGATCGTGATTGACGAAAAAGCCGATTCGATGATCCACCGCCAGCTCTTCCATCAATGCCGCGCCAGCGCCCATGGTCATGCCGCCGATGATCTGGCTGCGCGCAGTTTTCGGGTTGAGGATGCGTCCGGCGGCGCACACGGCCAGTTGCCGACGCAGGCGAATTTCGCCGGTCGCCGCATTGACCGCGACCTCGGCGAAATGCGCGCCGAAGGTCTGCTGGGCGAAGCGCTGGGCAAGGTCACCGTATTCCATGCGGTCCTCGCCCGTCAGCTCGCCATTGGCTGCGGCCTGAGCCAAGCCAACCTGCTGCGAGCCTGCGCGAATTTGCCCGTCGACAAACTCCGCTTGCTGCGGGTCAATCCCGACGGCGCGAGCGGCGGCCTCACGCAGTTTCACGCACGCGGCATACACGCCGGCAGTGGAGGAGGCGGCGCCCCACTGGCCGCCTGAGCCCGACGATTCCGGAAACCGCGAATCGCCCAAGTGCACCACGACACGCTCCAGCGGCACGCCCATCATTTCGGCGGCGGTCTGGGCGATGATGGTGTAACTGCCGGTGCCGATGTCGGTCATGTCGGTTTCCACGGTGATGACGCCTTGACGATCGAGACGCACCCGCGCCGCCGAAGCGGTCGTCGGTGCGCCGCGAATCGCCGAGGCCAGCCCGATACCGATCAGCCAACCGCCCTCACGGCGCTGACCGGGTTGAGGGTTGCGCTGACGCCAGCCAAAGCGTTCGGCCCCAGTGTTCAGGCATTCCACCAACTGCCGTTTGGAGAACGGCCGCGACGGTTGCTCCGGATCGACCTGCGAATCGTTGAGGATGCGCAACTGCAGCGGATCCATCTGCAGCTTTTCCGCCAGTTCATCCATGGCGATTTCCAGCGCCATCATCCCCGGTGCCTCGCCCGGCGCGCGCATCGCCGAACCCTCGGCGAGATCGAGCACGGCGAGATTCAAACGGGTCATGCGATTGGCCCCGGCGTAAAGCAAGCGGGTTGACGCGGTAGCCGCTTCGGCGCGTCCGCCGCGCAGATTGCCCGACCAGCTCTCGTGGCTGATCGCCGTGATCACGCCGTCACGGTTGGCACCGATGCGCAAGCGCTGAATCGTTGCCGGACGATGGGTCAGGTTGTTGAACATCAGCGGCCGCGGCAGCGCGACTTTCACCGGTCGCCCGGCATGTCGAGCGGCCAGAGATGCCAACACTGCGTCGCAAAGAATCGTGCCCTTACCGCCGAAGCCACCGCCGATATACGGCGAGATCAGGCGCACATCTTCCTTGGCGATGCCGAGGGTTTTCGCCAGATCGCGCACGCCCCAGTTGATCTGTTGGATCGATGTCCACAAGGTCAACTGCGTGCCACTCCAGCGGGCAATGGTTGCGTGCGGTTCCATCATCGCGTGGGCCTGGTCAGGCGTGCTGTAGTGCTGATCGATTTGCACTGGCGCAGCGGTGAAGGCGCCTTCGAAGTCACCGACGCTGGTTTGCGGCGGCGGGCCGAAACCGGCCGGTGGCGGTGGGGTTGCGGAGTCTTTCGCAGCCGCCAGATCGAAGGAACCTGGTTCGGCCACGTAGCGGATGTCGAGCAAGCCGGCGGCCGCGCGGGCCTGTTCAAAAGTGCCTGCGACGACAATCGCCACGGCCTGGTGATAGTGATCGACCTGCGGCCCGGCCAAGGCCCTGGCTACGTAAAACTCGCCTTTGGCCAATGGCCCGGCGTTTTCGTAAGTGACGATGGCAATCACCCCGGACGCCTCCCGCGCTTGCGTCGAATCGATCGAGGCAATGCGCCCCTTGCCGATCCCGGCGCCGACGATATAGCCATAGGCGGCGTCCGGCACCGCTGCGTTTTGCTCGTAGGCGTAGGGAGCGGTGCCGGTGGTTTTCAGCTTGCCGTCGATGCGGTCGGCAGGTTGGCCGATGACGTTCAGCTGGTCGATCGGATTGGCGCCGGCCGGGGTGTCGAATTTCATCTGCGAACTCCTTTCAGACAGGCTGGCGGCGCCCACGTAGCGCGGCGCAGCCATCGATTGACGTCGGATCCCTACGAGCCTAGGCCATCGACGCCCTGCTGATAATGCGCGGTTTCAGGATGGAATGATGAATCCCGCTCACCAATCCTGATCAACATGGCAAATAAGAATACGTTTCAATTACTAATGCGACCGTATACCATGCGCGGCGTTTTCAATGGCGGTTTTGCCCTTCGTTCTGGCCTATTCGTAAAGGTTTTCACCTCATGCGTCGAACTCTGCTTTCCATTTGTGTGCTGCAGGCGTTGTCTTCTTCCTCGTGGGCTGAGTCAGCCGAACCGACTTCTTCAACGCTTGAGCTGGAAGCCACCGATGTGGTCGGCACAGCGGATTACGAAAGGGCAGACGGCCCGGTCCAAGGCTACCGCGCGACTCGTTCGGCCAGCGCCACGCGCACCGACACTTCGATTCATGAAACCCCGCAGTCAATCAGCGTGGTGACCAAGGATGCCGTCGAAGACCTCGGCGCCACGCGTTTGCAGGATGCGCTGGATTACGCCGGCGGCGTCGGGCGCGCGAACAACTTCGGCGGGCAGGGCCTGACCACCTTCACCGTGCGCGGTTTTACCACCGGTGAGTTCTACCGCAACGGTTTCCCGATCAACCGTGGCTACCCGAATATGCCCGACGCGAATACCATCGAGCGTCTGGAAGTGCTGCGCGGTCCGGCGACCATGCTCTATGGCCGTGGCGATCCCGGCGGTACCTTCAACGTGGTGTCGAAACAGCCGTTGCCCGAGCGCACCGTAACGTTAGGCAGCCAGTTGAACGACCAAGGCATGAAGCGCGGCACCCTCGACGCTTCCGGGCCACTCGATGAAGAAGGGCGTTTGGCCTATCGCTTGAATGTGGTGGGCGAGGGCGGTGACACCTTCCGCGATCATGTCGAGACCGAGCGCTACGGCATCACGCCGGTGCTGACCTGGCAGGCCACCGACGCGACCAAGCTGATTTTCGAAGGCGATTTCATGCGCAACAACGCGCCGCTCGATCGTGGCGTGACGCGCTACCCGGCGCAGATCGGCACTGCCTCGCGCGATACCTTCTTTGGCGAGAAGGACGTCGGCAAGCTGCACAACGACAACAACATGGCGCAACTGCGTTTCGAACACATGTTCAACGACGACTGGACCCTCGGCGGTGGTTTCCAGTGGCTCGACGGCTCGCTCAAGGGCAATGCGATCGAGGCCAACGGCATTGCCGCTGACGGCCGCACGCTGGGGCGTAACTTCAACTACCGCAAGCTGGAATGGACCGACAAGGACACCCAGCTCAACCTCACCGGGCATTTCGACACTGGCGGTCTGCAGCACACCTTGCTCACCGGCATCGAGTACGAAGATTACGACTACAAGTCGATCATCCAGCGCTCCAGCGGCGCGGTCAGTGCCTACCCGATCGACATCTTCAACCCGGTCTACGGCCAGCCACGCCCGGCGCTGACCCGCACACCGACCCACGATAAAGAGAACCTCAAGACCTACGCCGCGTTCCTGCAGGATCAGGTAGCCCTCACCGACAAACTGAAAGTGCTGGCCGGCGCACGTTTCGAGCGCTTCGAGCACGATTACGAAACCTACGTGCCGGGCGGCAAGAGCTGGCAGGCCAGCGACAACGCCGTCACCCCGCGTATCGGCGTGACCTACGATTTGACCGAAACCCTGGCGGTGTACGCCAACACCGCGCGCTCGTTCAAGCCCAACACCGGCGCCAGTCGTGAAGGCGGCGGCTTCGCTCCAGAGAAAGGCAAGTCCTACGAGATGGGCGTGAAGTGGGAAGCGCTGGATCAGCAGTTGAGCGTCGACGCGGCGATCTACCAGATCGAAAAACGCAACGTGCTGACCACCGATCCTGTGGATTCGACTTTCAGCGTCGCTGCCGGTGAAGTGCGCAGCCGTGGTTTCGACGTCAACGTCACCGGCAACCTCACCCCGGAGTGGCGAGTGGTCGGCGGTTACGCTTACGTCGACGCCGAGGTGACCAAGGACAACACGCTGCGCTCCGGCACGCGCCTGCTGAACATCCCGAAGAACAGCTTCAGCCTGCTCAATATGTACGAATTCCAGGACGGCACGCTCAAAGGCCTTGGCCTTGGCACTGGCCTGAAATACGTCGACGAGCGCGCCGGGCAGACGTCCAACACCGCGTTTTCCATGGGCAGTTACACCGTGGTCGACCTGCTGAGCTTCTACAAGATCAACGACAAGGTGCGCCTCAATCTCGATGTGAAAAACATCTTCGATCGCGACTACGAAGAAGGCGCCTTCGGCAACGTTTACGCCTACCCGGGCGCGCCGCGAACCGTGCAGGTGGGGATTTCCTACACGCTGTAAATCGCCGCAGCGGTTGCCGCAGCCCCATGCTGGCCTGAGAGCGGCATGTCGAAATCAGACATCGGCATGCCGCACTCAGGCTAGTTGCGCGGCGGGCGGGCCACGTAAGGTGAAGCATCATTTCGTCGGCAAGGCGTCTGCGTCGCAGCTTTCGCCTGATGCCGACACCGGAAATGATGATCGCCTGACGCTCAGTCAGTGGCCCAAACGTCGATCATGAGAACAATAAGAACCCATGACTAGCCTGAACCCCAAGGACTCCAACGGTCAGTTGGCGCAAGGTTTCAAACCGCGTCACGTCACCATGCTTTCCATTGCCGGCATCATCGGCGCAGGACTTTTCGTTGGCTCAGGCCACGCCATCGCCGCCGCAGGACCTGCGGTGCTGCTCGCGTATCTGTTCTCCGGTCTGCTGGTCGTGCTGGTGATGCGCATGCTCGGCGAAATGGCCGTGGCGCATCCCGACACCGGCTCGTTTTCCACCTACGCCGATCAAGCCATTGGCCGCTGGGCCGGGTTCACCATTGGCTGGCTCTACTGGTGGTTCTGGGTGCTGGTGATTCCCATCGAAGCACTGGCCGCCGGGCATGTGCTCAATCAGTGGTTTCCCCAGGTCGATGCGTGGTTGTTCGCCTTGCTGTCGATCGTGCTGCTGGTGATCACCAACCTGTTCAGCGTGTCGAAATACGGCGAGTTCGAATTCTGGTTCGCCATGGCCAAGGTCATCGCAATCATCGGTTTCATCGGCTTGGGCTTTGCGGTGCTGATGGGCTGGATTCCCGAACGCGAAGCCAGTGGCTTGAGCACGCTGATGGCCGAGCACGGCGGCTTTGCGCCCAACGGCATGTCGGCGGTGGTCGGCGCGTTCATCACCATCATGTTCAGTTTCATCGGCACCGAAGCGGTGACCATTGCCGCTGCAGAATCGAACAATCCGGCGCAGAACATCGCCAAGGCCACGCGCTCGGTGATCTGGCGCATCGGCATTTTCTATCTGCTGTCGATTTTCGTGGTGATTTCCGTGGTGCCGTGGAACGACCCCCAACTCGCCTCGGTCGGTTCCTACCAGCGCGCACTGGAACTGATGAACATCCCCAACGCCAAATTCCTCGTCGACGTGGTCGTATTGATCGCGGTGGCCAGTTGCATGAACTCGTCGATCTACATTTCCTCGCGCATGCTCTATTCGCTTGGCCGACGCGGCGATGCGCCGCCGGCATTGAAGGTGACTTCGGCGGCCGGCGTGCCACGCGCGGCGGTCATTGCCAGCACGGTGATTGGCGCGGGTGTGACGTTACTCAGCTATTTCATGCCGGCCGGGCTGTTCCAGTTCCTGCTCGCCAGCTCCGGCGCGATTGCCTTGCTGGTGTATCTGGTGATCGCCATTTCGCAGTTGCGCATGCGCCGCCGACTGGAACGGGAAAAGGTCGAAATGACCTTGCGCATGTGGCTGTTTCCCTGGCTCACCTGGCTGGTCATCGCCTTTATCTGCGCCGCTCTGGCGGTGATGATGATCACCCCAGAACATCGCCTGGAAGTGACTTCGACCATTGGCCTGGCGCTGCTGATCTCGTTCATTGGCCTGGTCACCAGCCGCCAGCACCGGCCGGCGAGCAGGGTGGCGGCTGTTAGCAAAGCCTAAGCAAACAACGCCTTGAGCCCACGGGAAAACCAGCCGTTCGGGCTCGAAGGCAGATGCTCACGTTGATTGAATGAGCCCGTCAACGCGCAGGTTTCACCGGCGAGTGAACCCATCAATTGCGGCAGCAAAAAGCTGCGTTCGCATTCACTGGCGGACAGTCCGGTGTTCTCTTGCGGCCAAACGACGTTGGTTTCGGCAAACAGCTTCATGGCGCACCTCCTCATGATTCAAACGTCCAGCACCAGGGTTTCGCTGCCCTGCGCCGGGGCGGCGCAGCAGATCAGCACTTCGTCGTCCGCCAGGCGCATGGCCGGCGGGGTGAGGTAGTGCACCTGGCCGCTGGTAAGGCGGGTTTTGCAGGTGCCGCACGAGCCGCCGCGACAGCTGAACTCCGGATTCAAGCCACGCGCCTCGGCCAGTTCCAGCAAGGTGCCGCTGCCCGGTTCCCAGCGTGCTTCCTTGCCGGACGTGGCGAACAACACCTTGACCGGTTCTTCGGCGACCGGCACCTGCGGCGGCGCCGGGGTACTGATTTCGACATCGCGGATCAGCGTCGAAGGGCCGAAGGTTTCGGCGTGGATGCGATCGTCGGGAATACGCATTTTGCGCAGGCCGTCGTACAGCGCCTGGGTAAAACTGCCCGGGCCGCACAGGTAGAAATCGTAGTCATCCAGCGGCAGCAGGCTCTTCAGCAAGGCAATGTCGATGCGCCCGGCATGATCGTAACCCTGCGCTGTTGCTTCCAGCGGCGGCTGGCTGACCACGCGCAGCACCTTGACCTTGTCACCGGCGCGCGCAGCCAAGGCGTCGATTTCTTCGCGAAAGGCCAGATCCTCGACGGTGCGACTGCTTTGCACCACCCAGGTCGGGCGCATGCGGCTGATGCGTCTGCCCTGATAGACCACCTCGCGCAGCATCGACAGCAACGGCGTCACCCCAACCCCTGCGGCCAACAGCACCAGTGGCCGGCGTTCGGTGGCGTCGACGGTGAAATCGCCTTGCGGCGCGCGGGCTTCGATCAAGTCCAATGCCTGAACCCGATCATGCAGATGCGAAGACACCGAGCCGTCGCGTTTGACGCTGATGCGCAGGAACTCGTCCGACGGCGCGCTGGAGACGCTGTAGGTGCGGATCGACGCGGCATCCTGACCGTCGAGCAAGACCTTGATCGGCAAGTGCTGGCCCGGTTCGAAGCGCGGCAGGCCGAAGCCATCGTTGGCTTGCAGGTAAAAAGAACGGATCTGCGGACTCTCATCGACCACCCGCGTGACGTGCAGCGCGCGCCATTGATTGCGCAGCGCCTCGGCCTGCAAACGCTCGCGGGTCTGTTCCCAGCTGCCGGTCATTTGCGAGTTGGGCGAATCGCCTTCCGGCTGCTCGGCCCAGCGCAGTGGCAGCGCGGCCTGACGGTAAACGATGCGCTGCGGCTTGAAGCGCCACAGGCGCTCGGCGCCTTGAAACGCGGCGATTTGCGGATCGTCGAGCAGCACTTCCGCGCTGCCGGTCATCTGCAACAGATCGCCGCTTTCGAAATCGATGAAAGTCAGCCCGGCGCGCGGGTTAAGCAGAATGTTGCCCAAGGTGTTGAAGAAGAGATTGCCGGAGAAATCCGGGATGGTCAGGGTGCCGTCTTCGTCCATATGCACGAAACCGGATTTGCCGCCGCGATGGGACACATCGACTTGGCGCTCACCGTCGCGCACCACGTAAGTGGCCACGTAGAACGAGTCGGCGGCGGTGATCATGTCGCGCACCAAGGGTTCGCTGACCGGCAAGTCGAGCGCGTTGTCGGTGGTCTCGTCGACGAAGGCGTAATGACGCAGGTTGATATAGCGCGGGCAGTTGCCGTAAGCCTGGGTCACGCCGATCTCTAGAATGTTGTCATCGCGGCGGCTGATATTGCCGTTCATGCGATTGCGCCGACGGGTGTGCAGCTCGATGCCGAGCATGCCGATCGCATCGCCGGGTTGCAGGCCTTGATTGGCCGGGTCGTTGGGCTGGGCGTCGAGTTTGATCTTCAGCACCTGTGGCGACGGCGAATCCATGAACCCCGGTTGACCGGTGCGCAGCGTTGCCCACGGATCGCCCTGGCTGTCGACAGCGCCGAGTACGACAAAGGGCAGTTGCGCATAGAACTCGCGGTGCTGGTCCGGCATCCAGTCGCGGGCCAGTTGCCGCTGGCCGACACCGACCATCATCTCCACCGCGCCGACGGCACGTTGCAGGGTCAGCTCACCTTCATGCCAGGGCGAGGGCTGCGGTTTCGACGCTGTGTCCATTTCGATTCTCCTCGGGTGCAAACGGGCCGGTGAGCCGCCAGGGGCTGAAGCTCAAGTGGGCTCATGTTCGCCCTCGGCCGGTTGCGAGGGAATGGCCAGAAACTGCAATCCACTGTTTCACTCGGTGAAATGATCCCTGCGCGCACCTAAGGAGGCGGTTGATTATTTCACTGGCTGAAATGCTCGATTGTATTTGCTGAGGATTCCGCGATTTGCGGCAGGGGAGCAGGATGAGACCCATCGACACGATCAGCGGGTCGACCTCAAATAATCCAGGAGCACGTCATGTCCCAGTCAGCCGTCAAACTGTACCGCCATCCGTTGTCCGGCCACTCGCACCGCGTCGAGTTGATGCTGTCCCTGCTGGACGTTCCGACTGAACTGGTGTTCGTCGACCTGATGAAGGGCGCACACAAAACCCCTGAATTCCTCGCCCTCAACCGTTTCGGTCAGGTGCCGGTGATTGATGACAACGGCACGGTGCTCGCTGATTCCAACGGCATTCTGGTTTATTTGGCGAGCAAATACGGCAACGGCCAGTGGCTGCCGAGCGATCCGGTCGAGCAAGCCAAGGTGCAACGCTGGTTATCGGTGGCAGCCGGGCAGATCAGCTCCGGCCCGGCCACGGCGCGCTTGATCACTGTGTTCGGCGCCGGTTACGACGCGGCTGATGCGATCAAGCGTTCCCACGCTTTATTGCAAGTGATGGAAGACGAGTTGGCCAACAGCGCATTCCTTGCCGGCGACAAGGCAACCGTTGCCGATGTGGCCGCCTACACTTACGTCGCCCACGCACCGGAAGGCAATGTCTCGCTTGAGGATTACCCGAATGTGCGGGTGTGGCTGGCGCGGGTGGAGGCGCTGCCCAAGTTCGTCGGCATGCAGCGTACAGCGGTGGGCCTGCAAAGCGCTTGATATCAGCACACGCCAAAAAACCTTGTGGGAGCGGGCTTGCCCGCGATAGCGGTGGGTCATTCAGCATCGTTGTTGACTGACAGGACGCCATCGCGGGCAAGCCCGCTCCCACAGGGGGCGGTGGGTTTTCAAAATCTTCGGCAGGTTCCCGTCTATGGATCGTTTTCAGGAAATGCGCATGTTCCTGGCCGTGGCCGAGGAGGGTGGCTTTGCGGCGGCGGCCCGGCGTTTGAACACCTCGCCCCCCAGCGTCACCCGCGCCATTGCCGCTCTGGAACAACGCATCGGCACGCGTCTGTTGTCGCGCACCACGCGCAGCCTGCATCTGACCGAAGCCGGGCATCGTTATCTGGACGATTGCCGAAGAATTCTGTGCGACGTCGACGAAGCCGAAGAGGCCGCTGCCGGCAGTTATCGGGTGCCGTGCGGGCACTTGAGCGTGACCGCGTCGGTGTTGTTTGGCGAGCTGTTCATCGCGCCGTTGCTGGCGCAATACGTCGACGCGTTTCCTTCGGTGCATCTGAAGGCCTTGCTGGTCGATCGCGTGGTGAACATGGCGGAAGAGGGTATCGATGTCGCCGTACGCATCGGCCATCTGCACGAGAACAATCAGCATGCAATCAAGGTCGGCGAGGTCCGCCAAGTGATTTGCGGCACCCCCGATTACTTCGCCCGCTATGGCCGTCCGCAACATCCGAACGAGCTGAGCCGCGCCAATATCGTCATGTCGTCCGCCAGTCATTTGCTCAGCGATTGGCAATTCGCCCATGCCGATGGCCCGTTGAGTTTTCGCTTCGAACCGCGTCTGGTGGTCACGGCGAATCAGGCGGCGATCAACATCGCCAGCTCCGGTTGGGGCATTACCCGGGTGCTGTCTTATCAAGTCGCCAGCCAGGTTGCGGCCGGTGAACTGGAATTGGTGTTGCAGGCCTATGAGCCGCCGGCGCTACCGGTGCAACTGGTCTATCTGAAACATCCGCGCGTACCGGCGAAGGTGCGCACGTTTGTCGATTTCCTCAGCGAACGTCTACAACATCATCCAGCGCTGAAAGCCGTGAACAGGGTTCACGGCTAAGGCTTCAAGGGTTCAACTCAGCGCTGGATCACTTCGCGGCCGCAGCGGTTTCGATCAGGCTGGCAACGGCTTTCGGGTTCGACACCATCACAACGTGCGACGCGCCTTTGACCACGACGGTCTGCTTGGAGTGCGCGCGCTCGGCCATGAACGCCAGGGCTTGCGCCGGGATGTTCTTGTCCTGGTCCCCGTAGACGAAGTACGACGGCACGGTTTTCCATGCAGGCTCGGTGGCGGCTTCGTTGAGCGCGGCGACGGTCACCGGGCGCTGGGTGGCGGCCATCAACTTCGCATCTGCCGGGGAAACATCAGCTGCGAACTGCTCATGGAATTTGTCCTGCTGGATGTACAAATCCTTGCCACCATCGGCCAGCTCAACCGGGGCCGACAGGGTCGGGCCAAGAGTGCTGCCAGGGAAGCGGCCGGACAATTCGGCTGCGGTTTCACCCTTTTCCGGAGCGAACGCAGCGACGTACACCAGCGCTTTGACATTGGCATTGCCGTAAGCGGCTTCGCTGATCACCGGGCCACCGTAAGAGTGGCCGACCAGCACCACCGGGGTTTTCACGCTGGCCAGCACATCCGCCACCGATTGCGCATCACCCTTGACCGAGCGCAGCGGGTTGGCAGCGGCGATCACCGGATAGCCATCCTTCTCGAGAATCTTGACCACGCCGTTCCAGCTGCTCGAATCGGCAAAGGCACCGTGCACCAGCACCACGGTAGGTTTGACCGGCGCGGCGAAGGCGGCGGTGGCACCAAACATGGCGGCGGTAAGGGCGAGGGTAGCGAAGACTTTGTTCATGGTGATGTCCTGTCGATTGATTAAGGTAGGAATGGAAGCGACAGTGGTATTTAGCGCGCTAAATGTGTCAGTTGTGTGTGCGCACGGCCGAACTTCGCATGCATGTGTATCTGTGTCGGCAATTGCTACACGCTGATACAAAGCGACCATCCGTTCAGATCGCGCGGCGGATCTTGCCTGGGGCCTCGCCGTAGGTTTCCTTGAATTTCTTGCTGAATGCAGCTTGCGACTGATAGCCGACCTGCACGGCAATGTCATTCAGGCCCAGATGCGAATGGCTGAGAAGACTGAACGCCAGTTCCATGCGCAATTGGGTCAGCAGCACCCACGGCGACACGCCAGCGACCCGGGCGAAGGTGCGCATGAACGTTGCACGAGACATGTTCGCGGTGTCGGCCATGGCTTCGATGGTCCACTCGTGCGCCGGGTCGGCCAGTATCGCCTGACAGGTTCGGCCCAGGCGCTGGTCGCCGAGCAGCGCCAGAGTGCTCTTGTCCTGCTCCGCACGGGCCAGGTGCGCACGCAGAATCAAGGTGAACAAGGCTTGGGACAGTGAATCGAGGAGAAAGCGTGCACCCGGCTGTTCGCTGTCGGCTTCGCTGCGCAATAGCGCGACCAGGGCGGTCAGCGGCGCATCCACCGGCAAACCATCGTTGGCAATCAACAGGTAATCGGGGAGGGCAGCGAACAGCATCGACGCGCGGTTGTAATGAAAGCCACCGCAGAGCATGTCCAGATCGGCGCTCGCGCCACCCAGCCGATAGATCGGCAACACCCCGCCGGGAATCAGCGTTGGCGACATCGCCGCTACGTTTTTGCCGTCACTGTGCAGCACATGTGGCGTCCCCCGTGGCAACAGCAGAATATCGCCGGCGCGCATCGCCAGGCGTTGTCCGCTGGCCAGTTCAACCCGGCATTCACCTTTGAGCACGACGTGGTAGGGCGCCTTGCCCAAGGCTTCCTGTTGATGATCGCGCGCCCAATCGCCTTGAAACTGGCAACGCAGATCGAGGCTGCCGCGCACGTTGGCCAGGCTGATGAGCTTATCGAGCGAGTTCATTGGCACCCATCACGAAGGAATCCGCAAAGTTGAGACGATTGAGCAAGACGTTGAGCATGACCGACAAAAGCGCGATTCGGTAGCACCGCAGACTGACTCCACTTTCATTGATCTGGAGACGTCGCATGTTCACCTCAATCAACGCCGGACTACAACAGCTCGGCAAACTCGATCGCCTCGGTATCCCGCTGATGCGCGTGGCCATCGCCATCGTCTTCCTGTGGATCGGCGCGCTGAAATTCGTCCCGTACGAAGCCGACAGCATCACGCCCTTCGTCGCCAACAGCCCGGTGATGTCGTTCTTCTACGAACACCCGCAGGACTACAAGGCGCACCTGACCCATGAGGGCGAGCTGAACGCCGACAAGCGCGCCTGGCAGACCGCGAACAACACCTACGGCTTTTCCACCGGGCTTGGCGTGGTGGAAATTCTCATCGGTCTGCTGGTCCTGTCCAATCCGCTTTCTCGCCGTACCGGCCTGCTCGGCGGTGCCTTGGCGTTCGCCACGCCGCTGGTGACCCTGAGCTTTCTGATCACCACGCCGGAAGCCTGGGTCGCTGCGCTGGGCGATGGTCAGCATGGCTTTCCCTATCTGTCCGGCGCCGGACGCCTGGTGCTCAAAGACGTCCTGATGCTCGCCGGAGCGCTGCCGGTCATGGCCGATTCCGCGCGCCAATTGCTGACTGAACGTCAGGCCTGAATTCCTTCCCCTTTATAGAGAGATCACACCATGAAAACGTTTATTGCTTTGACCCTGGCCATCCTCGCCGGCAACGTGTTCGCCGCCACCGAACCTGCACAAACCGGCGTGCCACTGGATATCGCCAAAACCATCAGCATCACCGACACCAGCGCCGCCTGCGGAATTGTTCCGGTGGAGGTCGTCTATGAAGACAGCCACGGTCAGCGGCATGTCGCCACTTACAGCGTTTTAGGCGATGGCTGCGGTGGCGATTAGCTCAGGTTTGGCCCATAACTGCAGCGGACTCGAATTGCTCAGTCCGCTGCAGCGTTTCCGGAACACCGATCACCAGCAGCAGGAATGCTGCCGCTGCAATCCCGGCGAGAGTCAGGAATGCCGCGCTGTAACCGGCGGCCTCGACGACAAATCCGGCGAGCCCATTGCTCAGCGCCGCGCCCAAGCCAAACGCTGTGGTCAGCGCGCCGAGGCTGACATTGAAATGCCCGGAGCCGAGGGTGAGATCCTTGACCATCACCGGGAACAGCGCACCGAACAAACCAGCGCCGACGCCGTCGAGCAACTGCACGGCGACCAGCCAGTACGGATCATCCGAGAAGGTGTAGAGCAAGCCACGCAGCGGCAGGATCAGAAAACCCGCCAGCAATAACGGTTTGCGCCCCCAGACATCGGCTTTCGCACCGGCCAGCAGCGCCATCGGCACCATCACCAGTTGCGCGGCGACGATGCACGCCGAGGTCAGCGGTGTGGCCATGTGCAAGTTGGCTTGGGCGAGTTTCTGGCTCACCAGCGGCAGCATCGCCGCGTTGGCCAAGTGAAACAGCGCGCAGCACAGGGCAAACATCAGCAACGGGCGATTGCTCAGCAGTACCTTGAATCCGGACGGCTGATGGCTTTGATCGCCAGGCTGCAAACCGCGCGCGACGTCGTGATCTATCGCTTCGGCCGAAACGAACAGCACGGCAATCACACTGGCCAGCGCCATGACCGCCATCAGATAAAACACCGCCACCGGACCGAACAGATAGGCAAACAAACCCGCCAATAACGCCGCGCACGCGTTGCCGGCATGGTTGAACGTCTCGTTGCGACCGGTACGCCGGGTGAATGCTCGTGGGCCGGTGATGCCTAGGGTGATCGCGGAAATCGCCGGGGCGAAAATTGACGCTGCCGCCGCGCTCAAGGCTTGAGTCAACGCCACCAGACTGAATGACGAAATGAACGGCAGGAGCAGACAACTCACCGTCACCAACAGCGCGGCGATGATGATCAGCGCACGTTTCGCCCGGCTGCTGTCAACCAGCGCACCAGCGGGCGTCTGCGTGACCAGCGCGGCGATACCGGCGAGAGTCATGACCACACCGATGCTGGCCGGGTCCCAGTGGTGCACGGCGAGCAAGTAGATGGCGAGGTACGGCCCGAGGCCGTCGCGGACATCGGCGAGGAAGAAATTCAGACTGTCCAGCGAGCGGTTGTTGCGGCGATCGAGATGGCTGATCACGTTGGGCAGTCTCTTGAAAGTGAGGTCTGCGAAAATGTATCAACCTCGGCAAACCTAATGACCGAAGCGGCGGGGGATTAGTTGCAGAACGGCGGAGCAGTTGCTGCTCCGCAGATATTCATGCGTCAGGCGTTTGCAGTACTTCGATCCATAACGCGCCTTTGCCGGAGGCCGCTTCACCGACACGCTTCAGCGCGCCATCCTTGCTCACCGCGTACGTACCGACCTTGGCGCTTTTCTCGCCCGTCACCAGCAGCCAGCGGCCATCGGGGGAAAAGGCGATGTTGCGTGGTTGCTGTTCTTGCACGGGGTAGTTGTCGAGAAACGTCAGTCCTCCCGTTGCCGGATCCACGGCAAATGCCGAAACGCTGCTGCTGGTGCGCTCACTCATCAGCAGCAGTTTTCCATCCGGCGACATGCGCAGGTCGGCAGCCCAGATGCGTGGGGTCGGATCGTCTTTCAAGTCGTTGTTGCGCGCATCACGGACTTCGCCGTGGGCCAGTTTCAATCGCTCGGGAATGCCATTGGCTTCAGCGATGCGGGTCAACGCGCCGCTGGCCTCGTCGATCGAAAACGCCGTCACGGTGCCGCTCATTTCACCGACGACGTAAAGGAATTTGCCGTTGGGCGAGAACGCCAGGTGCCGAGGCCCGGTTTTCTCCGGAACACTGACCGCGCCGCTGCCGATCGGGCTGAGTTCGCCAGTCTTGGCGTCCAGGCGATATTGCAGCACCTTGTCGGTGCCCAGGTTACCGGCGTAGGCAAAGCGATTGCTCGGCTCGGTGCGAATCGAATGGGCATGCAGGCCGGTCGGGTAGCGCAGGATGTTGGCGGAAGGTTGATGATCTTCGCCGATCTTTTGAACGCTGAGGGTGTCGGCGCCGTAGGACGCGGCGAGCAGGTAGCGACCTTTTCGATCGGTCGACAGGTAGGCCATGCTCTCTGCCAGAGGCGCTTGGGTGAATTTTGTCAGGCGACCGCTTTGGCGATCGATCCGGTAACCCAGCACCTGAAAGGGTTTGACGCGCAAGGCTGCAAACAGCACCTTGCCATCCGGGGAGAGAGCCATGGGATTGACCTGATCACCGGCCTGAATCTGCTCAACGAGGGTGAGCGCGCCATTGCTCTGATCAAGGCGATACTGCGAGATCAGACCGTCACCGGGGCTTGAGATGTAAGCGTAAGTAGCGGCGTTAGCCGTCACGCTCAACGTGGAGGCGAGCGCAGCGATCAAGAGGGTTCCTTTCATCATTTCCAGCCTTATTGTTGTTGTGATCAGTCATCCTATGAGTGATTCGCTGGGGCATCAATGGCTATTTCGTCGGCCTGTAACGTCGCTACGCTTATTTCACATGCTTGTTCTAGATGATTTTGATCAGCAGAAATGACCGGAGAGGGTCGTCGTCATTGAGGTTTGACACATTTTTACATACTCTCCCGTTAGCGTTGTTGTACGACATCCTACCTAATGTGCGCAGTGCAACAACTCTCACAAAAACAATAACGGAGATACCCCTATGACGAGCATGGCTCCACTCGATCATCAGGCCGCTGCAAAACCGCAAAACCTGTTCCTGCGTACGCTGAAACTGCTCGGCCCCGGCATTATCGCCGTGCTGTCGTGGCTCGGTGCGGGCGATCTCATCACGTCTTCAGTGGCCGGTGCGAACTACGGCTACGCGATGATGTGGGTGCTGGCGGTCTCTTTGCTGTTGAGATACCTGATCGTCAACATCATTGCCCGTTTCCAGCTGTGCAATAACCAGGGCATGACCATTCTGCAGGGCTACGCCCAGCTCAACCCGGTGTTTGCCTGGTTCATGCTGGTTTATGCCTTGTTGATGGGGCACTTGATGAACGCCTACATGATCAAGGGGGCAGGGGAGTCGCTGGCGATGCTGTTCAAGATCGATCAGCCATTGCTGTGCTCGGTGGCGGTGGTGCTGGCGGTCTGGATGCTGGTCGGGCGCAACATCTACACGATGATCGAAGGCGTGATGAAGCTGCTGCTGGCGATCATGACCCTGGCGTTCATCGCTTTGGCGGTGATGTCCGGTCCGGATGTCAGCGGCATCATCAAAGGCACCATCGGCTTCAGCATTCCACCGGACGAAGGCGTGCATGGCGCGTTGCTGGTGGCGGTTTCAGTGATCGGCGCGGTTGCCGGCTCGATCGCCAACTTCGTGCACCCCTATGTCATGCGCCAGAAAGGCTGGACCGGGCCGCAGCACAAGCGCATTCAGCGTAACGATCTGCTGTTTGCGGTGTTCGTCGGGATCATCATCAACCTGGCGATCTGGATCGTCGGTGCGGAAATCCTGCGGCCCAACGGCATCGAGGTGAAAACCTTGGGCGATCTGGGCAAGGCGCTGGAAATCTTCTTCGGCCCGATCGGCTGGTACGTGTTCTTCATCGGCGTATTCGCGACCTTGTTTGCCAGTATTTCAGGCAAGACCACGGCGTTTCCGATGCTGATCACCGACGCCTTCCAGCATGTTCGTCCTGAGCGCCGCGAGAAGTACGGTAAAGAGTTCCATCACGACCCGATGCACAAGTGGTTCATGCTGTTCATCCTGGTCACGCCGCTGATCTGGTCGATGCCGGGCATGCCGGATTTCGTCACCCTGACCATTGGTGTCAGCGCATTGAATATCATTGGTTTGCCGGTGATTTCCCTGGGCTTGCTGATCATGTCTAACCAGAAATCGCTGCTGGACAAGCAGTACCGCAACAACCTGTTTGAAAACATCGCGCTGATGTTTGCTACAGGTCTGGCGCTATGGGTAGCGTTCCAGTTGGGCGTTGATCTGTTTACTTGACGGGAAGCAATCGAGGGGGCAAACGCCCCCTCGAATCGCCGCTTACAACGGCACATCCATTTCGATCCGGCGCCAGGCCGCTTCGGAAAAGCTGTACACCGAAAACGCGATCAGCCCCAACGCCATCAGCATCAACAGCACGCCGCCTGCCGGCAGATTCTGCAAAGCATCCAGCGCTTCCTTCATGCCGGGTGGATTGGTTGCCTGGTAAACCGAGCCGCTGACCGCCATCAACACTGCAATCTCGATAAACACCACGCCGCGGGCGATCAAGCCAAAGCGCGACACCGGGCGCACGTAGCGCATCACTTCGTCATCCGCTTCGAAGTATTTCTCGAACGTGGCCTTCCAGCCTTTGATGATGTGGGCGATACCGACACCCAGCGGAATCAGCGCAATCAGGTAGATCAACAGGTTCGAATGCTCGAACGACAGCAGCTGCGCGAGCAGATCCTTGGTCTTGCCATCGCCGGAACCGCCCGAACTCCTGAGACCACTCACCAACAGACCCAAGGCAAAGAAGGCCAGCGCCGCATTGACCAGACCGCCGGCGAGCAGACCTGCGCGAATGACCAGGCCTTTGAACTCGCTGCCATGGTGGTCGACATCGCGGATCGCTTGCAGCGCACGCCACGCGGCGAAGGCCAGCAGGCCGGCGACCACAACACCGATCAGCACATAGCCAAAGGGCTGACTGAGCAATGCTTCGAGGCTTTTGTGACTGTCTTTCGGTTTGGTGGAGTCGTGCGCTGCCAACAGCGCGAAGATACCGATGATCAGATACAGAACGCCGCGCGCGGCGTATCCGCCTCGGGCAAGCAGGACAAGTGTGTGTTGAGTGGACATGGGTTTACTTCCAGGGAATCGATGTGAAGCAGACCCGTGGACGGGGCAGGGGTTCGATAAATGCGTCGCCGGTGGGCGACGCGCGCTTTATCAGCCTGCCATTCAGCGCTCGCCTCGCTTCAGCGTCATAACGGCATGGTCAGCGAAAACGGAATGCGCAGCTCTTCAACCGGCCCTGAATCCCGACCGCACATTTCGTCGTGCACGCATTGTTGCACCAGTACGCAGGGAAACGCCGGCACGGTCTGCAGCAAGTCGCGCAGGTGGGTGATCGAGCGCAGGTGCATTGGCTTGGCCGCGTCATCGAGCAAGGTGAACTGGCCCTGATCCACGCGAATTCTCGCCAGATAAAAACCACCTTCGAGTGACAGCAGCTCCAGTTCGCGAACTTCACTGTTGGCCGCACGTTCGGTGAGGGTTTGCAGATTCATGCTTCACTCCTTGCCTACCAGGGCAGGCGTTCTCCATCGTAGGCGAAGAAATGGCCGCTATCGGCCGGCGTTAGCGTGTCAATCAGACTCAGTAATTGCCCGGCGGCAATGTCTGCCGGGCGGGCGCTCGAGGCTCCGCGAAAAGGTTGCGACAACGGCGAGACCACCGTGCCTGGGTGCAGACTGAGCAAGCGGCTCTGCGGTCGAGTGCGCGAAAGCTCGATGGCGCCGGTCTTGATCAGCATGTTCAGCGCAGCCTTGGAGGCGCGATAGGCGTACCAGCCGCCCAAACGGTTGTCGCCGATGCTGCCGACTTTCGCCGACAGCATCGCCATCGCGCCTTGAGGCGCAAGCAATGGCAGAAAGTCGCGCAGCAGCAATGCCGGCCCCAGCGTGTTGACTTGAAACACGGCCTGCAGCGACTCGGCTTCGATTGCACTGTAGCTTTTTTCCGGCTTGATCCGGTCACGATGGAGCAGGCCGGCCGCGTGAATGATCAGGTGATAGGGCGCTTCGCCTGCCAGTTCGGCGGCGGCGCTGGCGATCGTTTCGGGCTGCTCGAGGTCGAGCTTCGGCACGGTATCGCGTCCCAGCGCACGGACGCTGGCGCAGCGTGGATCCTTGTTCAAATGTTGGCAGAACGCCGTGCCGAGGGCGCCACTGGCGCCGATCACCAAGGCGCGATAACCGTCGCCGAACGAGGCCAGGGTCAACCCACTGCTCATGGGTTCGCTCCAGCGTTCTGGCGCCGGAAGAACACCGTCACCTGACCGACTTCGAAACCCCACTTGGACATACGGGTGCGGTTGATCAACGTGTCTTCGTCGACCAGGTACATCCAGTCGTCCATGCTCATCTCGTAGGTCGAGTCGTCGACTGGCAGGTTCAGGCGATAACGCCAGTGGAAGGTGTTGCCTGCGATCTGGCCCTGCGCAACCCCGACCACATCGTGCGCGCGACCGCTCCACTGACCATTGCCGCCAGGAGTGAGGGTCCAGACTCGGCGTTCACGGGTGCCGTCGCTGTAACGGAAGCGCTCGTCGAGGATCAGGTTTTCACCCTCACGACGGCTGGCAATATCGACCTCAAACCGCTTGACCACTTCGCCGTTGCGCTTCTGAAACATCCCCCAGGCTTTGACGGGCTGACTGAAAAACTGCTCCAGATTCAAAGCCGGTTGCTGATCCGCATAACGAGCAACATCGACACTGCCGCAGCTTGCAATGCTGAGCGCCAGTCCTAACAGCAGCAGAAATCGGGTCATCTTCCTACTCCTTGTGCTTGTACAGTTAACAGGCTGTGTATAGGCCTAGCGCCGTCCGATGAGCTGGAGAAATTCCTGCCGCGTCGTCGAGCTGTCGCGAAAGGCACCGAGCATGACCGAGGAGGTCATGATCGAATTCTGCTTCTCGACACCGCGCATCATCATGCACATGTGCCTGGCTTCAATAACCACCGCGACACCGGCAGCATCGGTGATCTGCTGGATCGCCTGAGCAATCTGCCGAGTAAGGTTTTCCTGGATCTGCAGACGCCGCGCGAACATGTCGACCACCCGTGCCACCTTGGACAGCCCCAGCACCCGGCCAGTGGGGATATACGCCACATGCGCCTTGCCGATAAACGGCAGCATATGGTGCTCACACAGCGAATAGAGCTCGATGTCGCTGACGATCACCATCTCATCGCTCTGCGACTCGAACAGCGCACCGTTGGTGACGTCTTCCAGGCTCATCGCATATCCGTTGCACAGGTATTGCATCGCCTTGGCGGCGCGCTGGGGCGTGTCCAGCAAACCCTCGCGTTCCGGGTTCTCACCGACGCCAACGAGGATTTCACGGTAATGGCTGGCTAGTAGTGGGCTCATTCGGGTTACTCGTGGCGGTGCGGGTTAGGGATACTGTCGGGCGAAAAGGTTGTACGCATACAGGTTGGCTGTATAGGTTTTATTCAAGATAGGCCGAAAAAAATCAACTGACAACGCATCGGTGGTTTTTTTGTGCGGGTTTGGGAGTTTAGACAGGACAAACCTGGGGCCAGGTTTGGTGAGTGGCTTGCTTGGGCCAGATGTACGGGCGTTTCAGCTGATAGCTGCCGGTGGCGGATGGCAGCTATCGGTCAGAGCGTACGCCCAACGCACTTTTTTCCAACCCAAAGCGGTCATCATCATGTTCAAGTATTATTGCGTCGATGCTCGGACTGTTCATAGGTAGGTTGACGCATGGCCAGAAGCGTTAGGCTTCAACAGAAACTTCATTCAAAGTATCTCGTTGAGGTAGCGGGAGAGGTGGTGTTTGATGACTGCCTTGTTGAAAAGCTATGGGCGCTCAACAGAGGTGACCGGTTTGAGTTGAATTCACGCTCCTTCGGTTTTGGACCTGTTCAAAAATACCGCTTGGAATACGTGATAACGAGAGGCCCCATTCCTGGGCATTGGCTCTACAAAGAATTTGACCCAAAGGAACTGACATTATTTTTTACGGCAAAAGACTTTGCCGGCATTTGCCATGGCTGGACCTTGTTTGACGAGTGACCATTCACGGTTCGCTGCCTGGGAGGCAGCTTCCGGCCAAAAACAGTCATTCAGGTATGCCGATAAAACCATAATCGGCCATACGTAGATGGATGTAGATTTATTGCCTCAGCGAGCTTGCAAGAGCGAGCCAACCAGCGAGCCTTTGAGCTATCGAGTACTCGACACGCTAGCTTGTCTGGACGGGTTTTAAGGTCGTCAGAGATCTTGGGTTGCCATAATCGGATGCACGAGAATCGGCCACGCGAGTGATGAACTCACGTACCCATTTGAAGCCGGCGTGCCCATCCGACCGCTCATGCCAGAACAAGCCAATCGCAAAACCTTCCACCGGCAAGGGAGGGGCTACGCACAGCAGTTGCTCGCTGCGACCGTCTACAAGACGACTTGGAACCAGGGCCACACAATCGGACTGCGCGACCAACTCCGGTACTGGAAGAAATGACGACGCTGAATGAACGACGTTACGCCGCAGCCCGCGCGCTACCAAGGCGTGATCCACCGAGGTAGAGAAGCCTCCGCCGCGCAGTGACACCACGACATGTTCCAGCTGCGCGAACTCATCCACGGTCAGGTCCGCGCGCAGGCTGGGATGCCCACGACGCCCGATCAGCACGTAACTCTCATCATAGAGGTGTTGCGAGTGCAGTGCGGGCGGAACCCCGTTCATGTTTATCACGGCCAGATCCACCTCGCCGCGGGTCATCTGCAGCTCCAGCTGTGGTACGTCCAGGATGCGCAGTGCGATGCGGACACCCGGCGCTTCGCGTCGCATGGCGACAACGAGATGTTTGATCAAAACCGCCTGCACGTAATCCGTGCAGGCGATTGATACCGTCAGGCTCGCCGTCGCGGGCTCGAAATTCAGATGAGTAGTGACCGTCGCCCTTACCTGGTCAAGTGCCTGGCGAAGCGGCACGAGCAGCTCCAAGGCTTTGACGGTGGGCGTCATTCCACGCTGCGCGGGGATCAGAAGAGGGTCGTTGAAGACGTCGCGCAGACGGCTCAACTGAGCGCTGACTGCTGGCTGGCTCAAATGCAGACGGGCGGCAGCCCGGGTCACGTTCTGCTCAATGAGAAGGGCCTCCAACGTCACAAGCAGATTTAGATCAAGGCGTCTGGTATCCATCGATCTTATGTTAGCAGCAAACTTTTGCGATTTCACAGATGGCCCGAGCCCCGCGACACTCCTTCGAAATCACAGCGGAGCCGTCCTTCATGTCGAAAAAAATATTGATCATCTATGCCCATCCCGAGCCTTCGTCGCTAACGCGGCAACTGGTGGATGTGTCTGTTGAATGCTTGACTGCGCAAGGACACGAGGTCCTGCAATCCGATCTATACGCCATGGGCTGGAAAGCGATATTTGACGAGCACGACTTTCCTCAGCGGGCCAACCCTCAGCGGCTTTCGTTCGGAGCAGAGTCCGCCCACGCCTATCGTCATCGCAGCCAAAGCTCTGACGTGGCGGCGGAGCAAGACAAGGTTCTAGCGGCAGACGTTGTCATCTTCCAGTTTCCGCTTTGGTGGTACGGCATGCCGGCCATCATGAAGGGATGGATAGATCGCGTCTGGGCAGCCGGACTCGCCCACGGCTACAAGGACGCTGGCAACGCCTACCGCTATGGTGACGGCGCTTTCAAAGGCAAGCGGGCCTTGTTGTCAGTCGCTGTCGGCGGCCCCGCAGATGACTACTCGCCGCGCGGCATCAACGGACCACTCGAGCAATTGCTGTTTCCGATCACGCACGGCTCGCTCTACTTTCCTGGGTTCGATGTGCTGCCGACGTTCGCCATATACGGCACTGGCAACTTGACCGCCGCAGATGCCGTCGCAGCCAAAGAGGCTTGGCGCACCCGGCTCGAGAATTTGTTCACAGATGCGCCAATACCTTTCCGGCCCCAAAACGGTGGGGACTACACTCCCCGCAATGAGCTTAAACCGCATGTGGCCGTGGGCCAGAGCGGCATAATGGCGCACGTCGCGTATGGTGAAACAACCCAGCGCAAGCAGCTGAAAACGGAGGAGGTGTCATGAAAACCTTCGTGATCCTGACTCGCCGTGCTGATGGAGCGGCAGAAGACTTCAAGCGGCTGGCGAAACCGGAGGTAGTGCACGTTTGGCAAGGCTTCGCTGGCGGTATCGTGCGCGCAGTTCATGGGCTGGCCGATGGTCCCGGTGCCGCGTTTGAACTGGAATCCGCCACCTTCGAAGAGGCGCGTGATTACATCGAGGCGCTGCCTTACGTCAAAGGGAATCTGCTGCACGTGCAGTACTGCGCGCTCAAGCCCTTCTCTGATTACGAGAAACTCGTTTCCTCCTGATGAGCGATCAGCGCAGATCAACACCTGTTTGCACGGCGCTGCATGCTGTAGCCAGATTTTACGCGCAGCATGCAGCGTCAGGCCGGGACTCGTTTGATGCGAAGAGGGCTGGCACTGGCGGCTTCTGCCGATTTCGGCCTGTTGCGAAGGCCTGTAATTGACTCTTAGCCACGCTTTGACTCACGCAATCTGACTCATTGCAGGTAAAAATTTTACGGAGAATTTACGCAGTCTTTATTGAGGGCATCCGATACTGCGCGGCGCTAATTTGGAACGCTTTCGTGATGTCCCTCGCAGCAATTCGGCTTATCGGTTTCATCTTGGGTATTTTTCTGATCACCCTGGCGGTAAGCATGGCTATACCCATGATGACGCTGGTGGTCTATGAGCATAGCGACGATCTGTCGGCCTTTCTCTGGTCGAGTCTGATTACCTTCATCTGTGGTCTGCTGTTGATCGTGCGAGGGCGTCCGGAGACTGGCAATCTTCGGCCCAGGGACATGTACCTGTTGACTACCGCGAGCTGGGTTGTTGTGTGCGCCTTCGCAGCGTTACCCATGGTTTTCATCAGCGATATCAGCTACACCGATGCGTTCTTTGAAACGATGTCGGGCATCACCACCACTGGCTCGACGGTACTCACCGGTCTGGATAGCGCCTCTCCCGGCTTGTTGATCTGGCGTTCCATGCTGCACTGGCTAGGCGGCATCGGTTTTATCGGCATGGCTGTCGCGATTCTTCCGCTCTTGCGAGTCGGCGGCATGCGTCTTTTCCAGACAGAGTCCTCGGACTGGTCGGAGAAAGTGACACCACGTTCTCATGTCGCAGCCAAGTACATTCTTTTGCTCTATCTGGGCCTGACGGGTATCGGCACTTTGGCGCTCTGGCTCGCAGGAATGACCCCATTCGAAGCGATCAACCACGCAATGTCGTTGATCTCTACCGGCGGGTTCTCGACGTCGGACTCCTCCCTCGGGCACTGGCAGCAGCCAGCAATTCACTGGGTGGCGGTAGTCATCATGATCCTGGGCAGCCTGCCATTCACCTTGTACGTCGCAACCTGTCGGGGCAATCGGCGTGCGTTGATCAGGGATCACCAAGTACGCGGGTTTATTGGATTCCTGCTCGTCACATCGTTGGCAGTAGGTACCTGGCTGTATTTTCACAGCGACTACGGATGGTGGGACGCGTTTCGTATCGTGGCGGTCAATGTGACCTCGGTCGTCACGACCACCGGAATTGCGGTTGGCGACTACACCTTGTGGGGCAGCTTCGCTGTGTTGCTGTTTTTCTATCTGACCTTCGTCGGTGGCTGCTCCGGCTCAACGGCAGGCGGGCTGAAGATCTTCCGTTTTCAGGTGGCTGCCGCGCTTCTGGTCAGCAGTTTGAAGCAGTTGATCCATCCCCGAGCCGTGATTCAGAAAAAATACAATGGCCATCCCATCGACGAGGAAATCGTCCGTTCGCTGCTGACCTTCTCGTTTTTTTTCACCATCACGATTGCCGCCATCGCTTTGGGCCTGGCGCTGATCGGGCTTGATTGGATTACCGCCCTGAGCGGCGCCGCTACGGCGGTGTGTAACGTCGGCCCCGGCCTGGGCACAATCATCGGCCCGGCAGGTAATTTCTCGTCACTGCCGGATGCAGCCAAATGGCTACTCACCGTTGGCATGCTGCTAGGCAGGTTAGAGATCCTGACGGTGTTGGTGCTCGTGACCCCGGTTTTCTGGAGATATTGAGCCAGTCAGTCGCTGGCAGAGACGCCGATTGTTGCCTGTTTCGGTGAATAGCAGGGCAGTCATGGCTTTACCGCGTGATGATCGTCAGTACGGGGAGCGTCCATCGGTTTCTTCTCCGGTACTGTAAAACTCACTGTCGTACTGGTGATGATCTGGTGCGTCGGATCGGCCACTTCCAAGAGAACCTTGTGAGGACCGGGCGTTAGCCCGACCAGGATAATCGGGTCTTCACTGGTGTGCGCCCACGTACCTTTCCAGTCATCGACGGTCACGTGAAGGTGACCTAAGCGTGGTGATACCTCAGCAGCCACTTTGCCAAATACCGGCATGATCCTGGCGTGCTCTGTTCGAAACTGGATGATGACCACTCCACGGGCGAGCGGCTCGGCAAGCGGCGGGTAGGCAATGAGTTTCGGCGCACTCTCGGATGCCAATGGCAGTATTGCCGGTGGAGAATCGCTGTCTGCTGCCCCTTGTCCGAGCACGGATGGGCAAAAGCAGACACCCAAAGCCAGGGCCAATAGACTTCCGGGAGCGAGGGACATGATCGGTTTCTCCGCGTGACTTCATTCAAGCGTAGATCAAGCTGGGTATTGCCCGTAGTTAACGGTGCCCGCGGTAACGCGGGCACCGTTTTCTGTGTGGGAAAAACGCTTACCCGCCTGCTTACCAGTTGTAGCTCAGCTTGGCGGTAATCTCGCGGCCCGGGTTGTAGAAGTTCGCGGTGCCGGAGCCGACCACGTGCTGCTCGTCCAGCAGGTTGCTGACATTCACCGCCAGGTCGGTGCCTTTGGCGATCTTGTAGTTGAAGGCGGCGTCGAACAGCGTGGTGCCATCGCTTTTGCCGGAGTTGGCTGCATCGAAGTAATAAGCGCCGACGTAGCGCGCACCCAGGCCCACGCTGACATCGGTGGCGGGTACGTCGTAGTAACTCCAGAGCGAAGCGGAATGCTTGGGTGCCGTGGCGAACTCGTTGCCCTTCAGGGAACTGCCGTCATACAACGAACCGCGCAGTACCTCGGACTCCATATAGGAATAGCCACCGATCAGGCTCAGGTTCTGCGTCACCTGCGCCTTGGCCTCCAGGTCGAGGCCACGCGCCCTCGATTCACCCACCGTCTGCTGCTCGATGATGCCGCTCGGCAGCACCACGGCGATGGTGACGTTTTCCTGGGTCAGGTCATACACGGCGGCGGAGAACAGTGCGTCCATCCCCATCGGTGCATACTTCACGCCCACTTCGTACTGCCTGCCTGTCTGTGGTGTCACGCCAACCTGCGGCGGCGAGACGGATTCGACCATGCTCACGTAGGTTGATACTTCATCGTTGACGATATAGGTCAACGCACCTCGGTAGGAGGTTTCGGAGAAGTTGTCTTTCTCAGTGGATTGCAAGCCTTTGCTGGTCAGGTCCATCGAGTCGTTGCGCACGCCCCCGGTGACGATGAAACGCTCGTAGAACGACAGGTTCTGCTGAAGGAAGACGGCCTTGGTGGTCGCGTCTCGCTTGTTGACGGCATACGGCGCGATTGAGCGTGGAACGCCAGTAAACACCGGGTTGGCAATATCGATCGGGGTTGTCAGGGCGTAGACCGAGCTTTCCTTGGTGGTCGAATCGAGATACTCCACGCCCACCAGGCTGCTGCTGTCGATGTTCTCGAAGCGGGCATCGTATTGCAGCATCAGATTGCCGTTGAACTGATCGGCTTCAGTGTCGGTTCCGAACAGGTATCGATCGACGGTGGTACCGACACGTGCGGCGCTGTCGCTGAGGTACACGTAGCCGAAATCATCGGTCAACTTGCTGTAACGCAGATTGCTGCGCAGCACGAAACCGTTGTCGAAATCATGGGTGACGTTACCGCTGAGGCTGGTGCGCTCGACATCGTGGAAGTTGTAGCTGGGCTCGCCATAAAACTTGCTGCGGTCGTATTCCCGATCCAGTGGATAGCCGCCGCTGTTGGGCGAACTCTCGGTTTTCAGGTAGTCCAGAATCATCGTGGCCGACGTGTAATCCGTCGGTGCCCAGGTCAGGCCACCCATAAACAACTGGTTGTCGTCCTGCGAGTGATCGTACTCGCGGTCGCTGTTCTGGCCTTTGGCAGTAAAGCGGCCGGCCAGGGTTTTTTCGTCGTTCAGCGCATCGCCAACATCGATGCCGGTCTCGACATGGTCAAACGAACCGTAGGTCACATAGCCTTGGCCAAACTTCTCGAAGCGCGGCTGTTTGGTCACGAAATTTACCGAACCGCCCGGGTCCGCAGGGCCAAACAGGGTGGAGTTGGCGCCACGCAGAATCTCGATGCGCTCATAGGCGAACGGATCTTCGCGTACGCCGCGCATCGAGCTGAGGGTCAAGCCGTCACGGTAGGTGGTGGCCTGGAAGCCGCGGATCTGGAAATAGTCGTTGCGATCATCCGTACCATAAAAGTCGCTGACCACGCCCGGCGTGTATTGCAGCGCTTCTTCCGTGGTGCTGACGCTGCGTTGCTGCATTTCCTTGTTGGTCACCACCGACACCGATGCCGGTGTATTGAGAATGCTGGTGGCCACCTTGCCGCCCACCCAGAGTTCCTTGGCAACCACCGAGTTGGCGTCGTCGTCGGCACTGACCCGAACCTTGGCATTGATGATGAGCGGGGCGAGGCGGTAGTCCTCGACGGCCGTTGCGTCGAGTTCCAGCGGGCCGGCGGTTTTTGCTTGAGGGGTCAGCAGGTAAGCATTTGGGCCTTGCTGTTCGATCTGCAATTCGCTGCCCTGGAGCAGGGATGACAGCGCTGCCGACGTTTCGAGCGAGCCATTCACGCCAGCCGTGGTGCGGTTCGCCACACTCGAGGCGTCGAAGGAAAGGCTGATGCCAGCCTCGCGCGCAAAGCGGTCAAGCGCTGGCGCCAGTGGCCCGGGGGCGATATTCCACTGTTTGACCTGACTGCTCTGGTCAGCGCCCGAGGTTTGCGCCAGCGATGGCAATGCGTAGCTGCTCACGATCAAACCCAGGATCGCACCGTGCATGGCACGACTTAATGGATGGCACTGTGAAACCGGGGACGAACTCATTTTCTCGCTCCAAGAAAGGACATCGGCAGACTGGCCTGTATTCCGGCCTTCCTTACAGGTCGAACGAGAATGAGAAACCACCTCATTATTTTTTAGGTAGCAAAAAATATTTGGATGGAGTCAGGTGGCAGCGGTTACGGTGACCCAATAACGGGTTCGGTAATCAATGTGCAGGCGCAGTGACTGCGCGATCAATGCCAGGACCCGATCGTTGTCGGCGAGCTGGAAGGTGCCGGAAACGCGACGATCAGCGACTTCTTCGGCGCAGCGCAAGACTCCTGGACGATAACGCGACAACTCTGCGATGAAGTCACCAAGGCGCATATGGTTCGCACTGATCACTCCGTCACCCCAACCCCATGGATCAAGGCCGTTGTCCCCGACCGTTCGGGCGTCACTTGAGGTGAACAGCAGTTGATTTCCTGCCAGGACGTTGCGGCTCGCAGGCGTTTGGCTGGAGCCGGGGAACACCGTGACTGATCCTTCCTGAGCTGCGACCAGAGTGCCGTCGTCACGCTCGCGGACCAGAAAGCGCGAGCTGTGGGCTCGCATCATTCCGTCGCGTGATTGCACCCACAACGGTCGCGCTTGCGGCGAGTGTTGATCCGCACCGACATTCACGATGATTTCACCACGGCGCAGGATGATCAGGCGTCGCTGGGCGTCGAAATCGCTGTCGACGGCGCTATCGCTATTGAGCTGGATAAGGCTGCCATCATCGAGTTCGAAACGTCGTTGCTCGCCGGTGCTGCTGCGCTGCTGTGCAAGCATGGAGGGCAGGGGGGTGTAGTCGCGGCCGAGCCAGGCTGCCGTGCCGACGGTCGCCAATACGCCCAGTAGCTTCAGGCTTTCCCGCCGGCGCATTCCCTGTTGGGCGCCCTTAAGGGTTTGTCGAGCCAGCTGAGCTGGCACGCCTTCGAATTCATCGCCAAGCGTTTCCACACGCTGCCACGCCAATCCATGCTCCGGGCGCTGCTGCAGCCAGTGCTCGAACGTGCGCTGTGTCTGTTCATCGGCTTGATTGAAGCGAAGGCGCACCAGCCATTGGATCGCCTGCTCGACAATGGCCGGATCCAGCGCCTCGGGCTCAGGCCTCGACATAACGCAAGCGATAGCAATGTTGCAGGGCCGTGGCCAGGTCGCGCTCCACCGTCGCGCGGGAGACTCCGAGCTTTTCGGCGATTTGCGCGCAGGTCAGACCGTCGAGACGGGCAAATAAAAACGCCTGGCGAACTCTTGGTTTAAGCGAGTCAAGCAGACGGTCTATGCGCTCGAGCGCATCGAGAATCATCAGCCGGCTTTCTTCCGAGGGAACCTCGTGTTGCGGCAGCAAGGTGATGCTTTCCAGGTAGGCACGTTCGAGTTCGCGACGACGATACTGATCAATCATCAGACCGCGGGCAATGCTGCTCAAATAGGCGCGTGGCTCGCGCAGGGCGCCGGACTGATGGCGGTGTTTGAGCACACGCACAAAGGTGTCTTGCGCCAGATCTGCGGCGTTGTCGCGACAGCCGATGCGACGGACCAGCCAGCCCTGTAACCACGAGAAGTGGGTGCGATAGAGCAGCCCTGGATCTGCAGTACCTAGTGTTTCGTCGCTACGCATCGGCATCCCGGGACATACATGATTGATAATGAATCGCATTCTACTCAGGCGATTGATCTTAGGCAAACATGCGCAGCTCAGCGCCTGCATGCAGGCGAATGGCATGGTTGTGCAGGAACTACGAGTGGAAGATGCGTCCGGCAATTGGATAGATTGAACGCTCGCCGTCCCGAGTGGCGTGCCTTCTAAAGGGAGAGGACGTTGCCCGGGCTCACATCTGCGAACCAATCGACCAGCATGTCCGTCAGCACCCGTATCTTTCGCGCAGGGTGCTGGCTTTGGGGGCGAACAATGTAAATACCCGCCGGAACAGGGGGATATCTGTGCATGACGGACACCAATGCGCCAGATTTGATGTGCTCGTCGATGACGCTGTCAGAAAGGTACCCAAGACCCAGACCTGCAACGGCTGCCGCGGCGAGCGCGACAGGATTGTCAGCCTTGAAGCGCCCTTGGGGATTAACCATGATGGACTTTTGGCCATCCATAAACCGCCAGGTTTCCGCACCTTGCATAAGAGATTCATGCGCAAGAATCTCGTGGGGAGCCTCTGGCGCTCCATGTGTACTCACATAGCCTGGGCTTGCCACGAGTTTGCCGTGAATGCTGCCCACACGCTTTGCGATGAAATTGGAGCTCTGTAAATGGCCGACCCGAATAGCACAATCGAAGCCCTCGCCAATCAGATCGACGATACGATCGCTGTAACTTGCATGAATGTGCAGGAGAGGGTGGCGTCGCCCCATTTCAGCAAGCACGGGGGCAATATGTGTCGGGCCGTACGAGATCGGTGCTGCGATCCGGAAGCGGCCTCGAAGGTCTCCATCTGGAACAATGGCGTCCCTGGCCGCGTCAAACTCAGCGACGATCCGCGCCGCATACTCTCGCAAGGCGGCTCCCGCTTCGGTGACAGCAGCACCACGGGTTGTCCTGGCCAATAGCTGCACACCCAGTTGGGTTTCCAGCTTCAGAAGCCTGCGGCTTATTATCGATTTCGCAACACCCAGTCGCCGGGCCGCCGACGAAACACCACCCGCGTCGGCTACCTCGACGAAGGTTCGAAGATCATCAATATCCAATGCTTCCTGCCTCTGCAAATGGCCATTAGTGCGTTTCAACCCCTGACCAACAGTCCATGGCAGGCGTCCACTGCGGACAGCTGCCTGAGCGTTAGTCAAGCGATCGCACCGCCGTCCACGGTCAGGATGGCGCCAGTGATCAGGCTCGCGGCAGGACTGGCCAGATAGACCACCGCACTCGCAACCTCGCGAGGCTCGCCAAAACGTCCCAAGGACGACAGGCTCCGCTGAAAGTCGCCGGCGGGGCCGTCGGCTGGATTTGCGTCGGTGTCGACCGATCCCGGCTGAACAAGATTAACGGTTATGCCGGTGGGGCCGAGTTCACGCGACAAACCCCGGGTGAATGCGAGCAACGCCGACTTGGACATTGCATAGGCTGTTACACCCGCAAAGGGCACCCGCTCTGCCAGTCCCGAGCCAATTGAGATGATTCTTCCGCCAGCGGGCAGATGTGGGATGACCGCCTTTGCGAACAGGACGGGGCCTCGCACGTTGATATCCATCAGTGCTTGATAGTCGTCTACATCAATGTCGGCGATCATTCCGTTCAAGCCGATAGCCGCGCTATTGACGAGAATATCGAGGCCGCCCAGCGTCGAGATGGCCTGCGCGACTGCGCATTCAATGGCTTGCGGGTTGGCACTGTCGGCTTGAATTGCGATAGCACGACGCCCTTTATCAGCGATGAATTTGGCCACTGCCTCAGCTTTTTCCGTCGACTGCTGGTAGGTGAACGCAACATCGGCGCCATTCTCTGCCAGTGCCACTGCGATAGCGGCGCCGATCCCGCGAGCTCCTCCCGTCACCAACGCACGTTTTCCTTCCAAATCGATCATTACTCACCTGTCTGGCATGCAGTTATTTGGCCGCGCGCATTCACCAGGGATGGTGCAAGCGTGCCGATACGGGGGCGGATATTAGGGATCCAGTTCCTTGGTTTGTAGTCTCGTGGGTTGTATTACTGTGTCGCACAAATCGGAACATCCAACCGGGTGTTGGCGTTATTCGCGAGTGAGGAATGAAACTTTGGAGAAATATTCGGGTGCGCTGATCAGGACTGGACGTATTGCCGCGATAGCTCTGATGGATCAATAAGTAAGCCTGGTATCCATACTTTGCTTTCAGGACTCACTCTAAGGGAGCTTGCAATCGGGTCTTTCAGCTCTGTGGCGACTCAGGAATATGTGCCGCCTGGTCGCAGTATTCAAGCAGCAATTCGGTGAGCACCCTTATCTTTCGCGCAGGGTGCTGGCCTGGCGGTCGAACTACATAAGCGCCTGCTGGAGGCGGCGGATAATCCGTCATGATCGCTACAAGTGCGCCGCTCGCCAAATGCTCATGCGTGACCCAGTCAGGTAACCAGGCAATGCCGATGCCGGCCAAAGCTGCGGCCAGCAATGCGGTGCCATTGTCGGCTTTGAACGTTCCCTGCGGGCGCACCGTAACCATCGTGTCACCATCCATGAATGACCACGATTCATTGCCTTGCATCAGTGCTTGGTGGCTGACGACTTCGTCGGGTGTTTCGGGCGCTCCATGCGCCTTGATATAGACGGGGCTTGCCACCAATTGGCCAAAGATCGGTCCGATACACCGGGCGATCATGTTGGAATCGGGCAGGTAGCCCACCCGTATCGCGCAGTCATACCCCTCGGCGATGAGGTCAACGAAACGATCGGTGTAGTTCGTTTGCACATGAAGCTGTGGGTGACGCCTGGCCATTTCCGCGAGGATCGGCGCGAAATGTATTGGCCCCAAAGTCAGGGGCGCGGCGATCCGCAGGCGGCCACAAAGCTCGCCGGAAGGCAAGATCGCATCGCGTGCCGACTCGGCCTCAGCGCATATTCTGGCGGCGTAGTCGCGGAAGGTCGCCCCAGCTTCGGTAAGGGCCGCACCGCGGGTGGTACGCGCCATCAGTTGCACGCCCAGCTCTGCTTCCAGGCGGGCAAGCCGGCGACTGACGATAGATTTCGACGTGCCCAGGCGCGTTGCCGCACGGGAAATGCCGCCGGCATCGGCCACTTCTACAAAGGTTTCAAGCTCTTCTATATCCATTTCCACGTTCCTTTTTTTGCCACGCAGCTACGCACGGAATGCGACTACCAGAACGTACATCTGAACTGCACATTACGGAGTTCGCGCCTTGGCGCCAATAGCGGTTCCCGGGGACGTCCTGATCTGTGCGTACATGGGGCCGCTTTTCGAGCGGCCGGCAGTGCGTGCGAGTGTCGACAAGCTGCTACAGGATGTATTGCGGGAGCGTATACGGGTTGTCATTGAACGGGCCTTTACCCTATCGCAGGCTGCTGCGCATGACTTCGCGGAGCGAAGCAAACCGCTGGGGCGCGTCGTCATGAAGCCGTGAAGCCATCGCCAGAGAATTGCAGCAAAAACCGTGGCGTTCCTCATTGCGCGACACAGTTAGTCATTCGCTGCTACTACCCGAAGGTTTGAGGGCGCTGCACAGTGCATGAGGCATCGCCGCTCATAAGGCGCGCTGCACGGAAACTGATCCCGCAAATAAACGTGCCAACCCACGGCAACAAGAGGATGGATTAATGGCTTTTCGTAACGGTCTTGCTTCGCTTCTTCGTCCAGAAGACTCCGTACTTGTGTTGATCGACCACCAGCCTTTTCAACTCACCAATCTCAATAGCCACGATCCGCACGCAGCGGTCAACTGTGCGACAGCATTGGCGAAGGCTGCGAAGGCGTTTAACGTCCCGACCATTCTGACCAGTGTGATTGCCGAGCGTGGCGGTTGGATCTTTCCGCAAATCACCGACGTTTTCCCCGGTCAGGAGGTGATTGACCGAACGCTCATCAATACTTGGGAAGACAAGAAAGTAGTGGACGCGGTCAAGGCAACAGGCCGCAAGCAATTGGTCCTGGCTGGCCTGTGGACTGAGGTCTGCGTCGCCATGCCAGCGATTCAAGCACTAGGCGAGGGCTGGGACGTTACCGTGGTCACCGACGCGTGCGGTGGCGTTTCGGTCGAAGCCCATCAAGTCGCCATCCAACGCATGGTCGGCGCCGGGGCAAATGTCATGACCTGGTTGGCAGTCATGGCTGAATGGCAACGCGACTGGGCACGCCTCGATACGGCAGGCGCTGTAACCGATGTGCTTCTCCAGCATGCTGCAGGTAGCGGCATTGCTTATCTGTGGGAGCAGCAATTGCTCGACACGCCGGTACCCGCTGAAGGTTGATCAGCACGGGAGTGAGGGGCCAGTGAAGTACCGCTTTGCCAGGGAGGCGCCCCATTCCCGCGTTCATCGACGGCCGATACTGAAGGCGTGCATTCGCAATCTGCTGGGATATTGCGAATGACCAATACCTAGTCCAACACAGCACATGGCCGGCTCGGGCCAGATCACCAACATTAAGCCTGGCTGACTTTGGCGCTTGGTAACTGCCTTCATCTGCCCGCGAAGCCCGTGCACCGTCATGTCTTTGCATCGGGAGGCCCGCTGGCTCTGCGTAGCAATGCACTAAAATCCCTTCATATCGCGATCGATTGTTTCGGTGCTTTCACTCGGCGCCACAGCTTGATCAAGACCGCTCAAAACAATAATCGAGGTCTCTCTCAATGGCTGTCAGTTACAACCCTGAGCTCCACTATTCCGGCTTTCACGACCTGAGCGACCAGGTTCGTTTTCAAAGCACGGAAGGCAAGATCTGGTTTGGCGAGCAGCGCATGTTGTTGATGCAGGTATCGGCGATGGCTAATTTTCGCCGTGAACTCATCAATAGCCTCGGCGTCGACCGCGCCAAGGGGTTCTTCTTGCGCCTTGGCTACCAGTCTGGACTCAAGGATGCGGAAATGGCCCGCAAGCTCAGACCAGACAGTCCGCAGTTGCAGATGTTTCTGGTCGGCCCGCAACTGCATTCCCTCAAAGGTATGGTCAATGCGAAACCCATTCAGTTAGAGCTGGATCAGGAGAGCGGCCATTTTTATTGCGAGCTCGAATGGATTGACTCCTTTGAGGTCGAGACTTGCCTGACTGAAGTCGGCCTGATGGAGGAACCAGTCTGTTGGTCTTTGTTGGGCTACGCCTGTGCGTACAGTTCTTCATTCATGAAACGCGAAATCATCATCCAAGAAACGACCTGTCGCGGATGCGGGGATGAGCGCTGCATCATTATTGGTAAACCTGCCGAGGAATGGGAGAACGCCGCAGAATTCAGACAGTACTTTCAAGCCGACCCAATCATCGAGGAGCTGTATGAACTGCAATCACAGATCAGCTCTCTGCGTAGAAGCCTGGAGAAGCAGGAAGCTCAATTCTATGGAGTAGGGCGCTCGCCTGCCTATTTGAAGGTATGCAAGATGATCGACAAGGCTGCCAAAGGAAAAATTTCCGTCCTGCTGCTCGGAGAAACTGGCGTCGGCAAGGAGGTCATCGCACGGAGCGTGCATCTGCGCAGTGATCGCGCCGAGCAAGCGTTTGTCGCAGTGAACTGCGCTGCCATTCCTCAGGACCTGATTGAAGCCGAATTGTTTGGTGTTGAGAAAGGCGCTTTTACCGGCGCCAATCAAACCCGCCCAGGACGCTTTGAACGGGCCAACGGAGGGACGATTTTTCTAGACGAGGTGGTGGAGCTGACGCCCAGAGCGCAGGCGACATTACTTCGGGTACTGCAAGAGGGTGAACTGGAACGGGTAGGCGATTCCCGAACCCGCAAGATCAATGTGCGAGTCATCGCTGCTACCAATGAAAGCCTCGCCGACGCCGTCGAAGCGGGCCGGTTTCGCGCCGATCTTTATTACCGCTTGAATGTGTTTCCGGTGCAGATTCCCCCACTGCGCGAGCGACTTGAAGATCTGCCACTGCTGGCCGAGCACTTTATAAGCAAATTTCACTTGCAATATCACAAGCGAACGCTGGGTTTATCAGACAAAGCTCTTGAATTGTGTCGCCGCTACGCCTGGCCGGGGAATATTCGCGAATTGGAAAATACGATTGAGCGTGGCGTCATCCTGACCGACAGCAACGAGACCATAGGCCAGGATGCACTCTTTGCAGTCTTCCCAAAAACAGACGATTCGCACGGTGATCGTCTCAACTCTGATGGCGCGTTAGTTCAGGCTGGCGGTGAAGAACCTTGTCCCGATTGGGTTACGCAGATCTTTGATAAAAACATCAGCCTGGATGCTGTGGAAGAACGGCTGATGCGCCGCGCCATGGAGCTTTCACACCAAAACGTCTCGCAAGCCGCTCGCATGCTCGGGTTGACCCGGCCGGCACTGGCCTATCGCCTGAAGAAAAGCGGCTTGTTGCATGACGAGAGTCTTGAGTGACTTTGCGTGGCCGCCTGGCGGTTCACCGTGGACCACGCTTGAGCTGGATTGATCAAATCAACAAAACCTCGCCGAGACTTCATCAAATGATCAAACAAGCCCTTCGATAAACTCCGAGCCCGATACTCGCGACATCACATTAAGTTATATGTCATTGATAAATATCGATTTATATAAGTTTTATAAAATTGGCATAGCCCTTGCTCCAGTACCAATTGTCGCTTTTCGACGCGTAGCAATTTGCAACATGGGTTGGAAGACCGCGAATCGCAAAATCGTACTCATAAATGGAGAGTTCATGAATACTCGAAGCATCAAATTGATCACTGCAGCAATGGCGCTCGCCTCATGGTTAGTAACAATCACTCCAGCGTCGGCGCAGTCAGCTACTGAAGCGCAATCTGCTGCTTCACTAGCGGTTGTCGTGGAATTCCTGGCCAATACCGCACCCGATAAAGTCGAAGCCGCGGCAATGAGGTTGGCAGCTCCAGACGCCACCTATGTTTCTCTAAACTTTGACAATCCAGAACTCAGAAAAATCATGCCGTGGACCGGCACAAACAAAGGTCCCAAAGCCTTTAGCTCTTTGTTTTTGCAGGTCTCAAACTACTGGAAAATCGAAGACTTTACGATTACTACCAAAATCGCTTCCGGCGAAGATGTCGCGATTTTCGGTAAGTTCACCTACCGCTCCGTGGCGGTCGGACATCTGTTCACATCACCGTTTTCCATCCATGCGAAAGTTCAGGATGGAAAGATGACCTATTTCCAGTTCATGGAAGATACCTACGCGTCTGCCAGTTCGTTCCGGCAGTCCGGTTCATGGACCGTGAAGACATCCAAAGATGCACTTCCCTTCAAGGTGGGCGCGAATTAGCCGCAGATGATGTGCACTTGCAAAAGCAGCTTGGCAAGCGTTTTTCGGGCATTTAACTGAACCCCGCGAACGCGGCTGAACAATGCTGCATTCGTAAATTCAAGGGGCTTTTCGGCACCCCTGAACTCGTCCGGAAAGTGGCTTTTAGCCCTACCAGGACGGGTAGCGTTCTGCTTGCGCAGCCACGCATAACGCCGCTTTCGTATTGCTCTACTTACCAAAGGAAATCCGCCATGTCCAACAAGTACTTAGAAATACTGACCCCGCAAAACAGCCAAGTGATTTTCATCGACCACCAGCCCCAAATGGCCTTTGGTGTGCAGTCGATAGATCGGCAGGTGCTGAAAAATAATGTCGTGGGGTTGGCCAAGGCTGCCAAAGCGTTCGGCATACCTACCACCATCACGACTGTGGAAACCGAGGGTTTCTCTGGCAATACATACCCTGAGTTGCTAGCGGTATATCCGCAGAACAAAATCCTCGAACGTACTTCAATGAACTCCTGGGATGACCAAAACGTTCGTGATGCCCTGGCAGAGTCCGCCATTGCCGGCCGTAAGAAGATCGTCGTATCCGGCCTGTGGACCGAGGTCTGCAACACGACCTTCGCACTGTCCTGCCTGCGCGATACAGACTATGAAATCTATATGGTTGCCGACGCCTCGGGTGGCACCTCGATCGACGCGCACAACTACGCCATGGACCGCATGATTCAGGCCGGTATCGTACCGGTTACCTGGCAGCAGGTGCTGCTCGAATGGCAGCGGGATTGGGCGCGCAAGGAGACCTATGAAGCCGTGATGGGGATCGTGCAGGAACATTCCGGCGCCTACGGGATGGGTGTGGATTATGCCTACACCATGGTGCATAAGGCGCCTGAGCGGGTGCAACATGGCGAGCACATCGGTCCAAACCCTGCTAAATAAATCCGTTATGCAAGAGCTGTCGCGCAGGGCTGACGCGATAGCTCCACCCATCGGCGTTATTGTCCAAAACACGAGGTGGAGCATGAGGATGTATGCAGTTTAAAAGTCCAGTCAGACGTGAGTAACCGGTTCGCAAGGTTCGCTATTCCCTGAAGGCCCTGGAAACGGGCTTTATATCTGTGAGGCCTCTACCTATGACATCGCGCCGAAAACTTCTCCAGGCCGCCTCCACCTTAGCGTTAGGGGGTGTCTTTGGACGCAGCGCTTTTTCCGAAACTCTAAGTAGGGAAGGGCCGAATATGACCGATTCCATTCCGGACATCATTTTCCACAATGGCGAGATCACTACACTGGATCGCGCCAACCCAGTCGCCCACGCCGTTGCAATCAAAGACGGCAAGTTTCTGGCTGTAGGGTCAGACCAGGAAGTCCTGGCGCTGGCTGGCTCAGCCACAAAAGTTGTCGACCTCAAGCGCCGTTGTGTGCTCCCTGGCTTAGTCGATAACCATACCCACATGGTCCGCGGCGGCCTTAACTACAATCTGGAATTGCGCTGGGACGGTGTGCGTTCACTGGCTGACGCCATGGACATGCTCAAGCGCCAAGTGGCTAACACACCAGCACCGCAGTGGGTTCGCGTGGTAGGTGGCTTCACTGAACACCAGTTCGCTGAAAAGCGTTTGCCAACCATAGCCGAGATCAATGCGATCGCGCCCGATACACCTGTATTTCTTCTGCATCTCTATGACCGGGCCTTGCTCAATGGTGCGGCCTTGCGCGCGGTCGGCTACACCCGAGATACCCCCGAGCCACCAGGCGGGAAAATTTACCGCGATGCCAATGGTGCGCCTACGGGCCTGCTGTTGGCCACGCCCAACGCGACGATCCTTTACGCCACGTTGGCCAAGGGACCGAAGTTGCCCTTCGACTATCAGGTCAACTCCACTCGCCATTTCATGCGCGAGCTCAATCGCTTGGGTGTGACAGGGGTTATTGATGCGGGCGGCGGTTTCCAAAACTATCCCGACGATTACGCAGTGATCCAGAAGTTGGACAACGATGGGCAAATGACGGTCAGGTTGGCTTACAACCTGTTCACTCAGAAACCCAAGGAAGAGAAGGAGGATTTCCTCAAGTGGACCTCCAGCGTTAAGTACAAGCAAGGAAACGACTACTTCCGTCACAACGGCGCGGGCGAAATGTTGGTGTTTTCCGCTGCCGACTTCGAAGATTTTCGCCAGCCGCGACCGGACCTGCAGCCCGAGATGGAGGGAGAACTGGAGGAAGTTGTGCGCATCCTCGCAGAGAACCGATGGCCGTGGCGGTTGCATGCCACCTACGACGAAACCATTACCCGAGCGCTGGATGTATTTGAGAAGGTCAACGAGGACATCCCCCTCGCTGGCATCAATTGGTTCTTTGATCATGCCGAAACCATCTCGGACAAATCAATCGACCGTATCGCCGCGCTCGGCGGTGGCATCGCTGTACAACATCGTATGGCTTATCAGGGGGAGTACTTCGTCGAGCGCTACGGCGCCCGTGCGGCGCAAGCGACCCCGCCCGTAGCGCGCATACTGGAAAAAGGGGTGAAAGTGTCTGCAGGCACCGATGCCACCCGGGTTGCCTCCTACAACCCCTGGGTTTCCCTATCCTGGATGGTAACCGGTAAAACGGTGGGCGGTCTGAATCTGTACCCTCAACGAAACCTGCTTGATCGCGAAGCGGCGTTGCGGATGTGGACAGAGAATGTCGCCTGGTTTTCTAACGAAGAGGGCAAACGTGGTCGCATCCAGACCGGTCACTTTGCTGACCTGATTGTGCCAAGTAAGGACTACTTCTCTGTGCCTGAAGACGAGATTTCATTTCTTACCGCCGATATGACCGTGGTTGGCGGGCGCGTGGTTTACGGGGCCGGCCAATTCGCCAGGTTTGACGACAACCCGCTACCGCCCGCCATGCCTGACTGGTCGCCGACGCGTACCTTTAAAGGTTATGGCGCTTGGGGAGACCCAGACGGAGCAGGCAGAAACTCGCTGGCTCCGCTGCGCGCCCAAGTCGCGGCCTCGTGCGGCTGCGCAAGCTTTTGCGGCCTGCACGGTCACGATCATGCCGGTGCATGGGGATCCAATGCTCCAGTATCGGACCCCCGAAGTTTTTTTGGTGCCTTGGGCTGCTCCTGTTGGGCCGTGTAGAAATGGGCCGGTGATCGATCAGCTATCCTATGAGGGTCATCGGCCATTACTCCTGCACTGCCAGCGCGTCAATCAATTCTTGGGTGGTCACGATTGAATGAGCGACGGTCGGCCCGTTCAACTCGTGGGGTGCTACGTGTTTGACGCTTTTGGCTGGGAGAATGGCGGCGAGGACGTTGCGGACCATTGCGCACGCTTTTGGCCGAGTGCGCTCTAAAGAGATTACAAGGAACTATGCAGCCACAAACTCGATCACCGTCTTGCCCCTGCCGCGGCCTTCGGCGACTTGGCGAAATGCCTCGTTGACGTCGTGCGGCGCAAAGTGCTGTTGATCCACGCGGATTGTCAGTTGACCCGCATTGGCCAGCGCAGCGGCCTCGCGCAGGATAGCGCCGTGATGGTCGCGTCCTTTGCCGGTGAGCAGCGGAGCCAGAGTGAAAACCCCCGAGTAGGTGGCACTTTTGAACGATAACGGTGCCAGGCTGTGCTGGCCCCAGCCCAGGCAGCTCAGCACGTGCCCGGTATAGGCTTTCACGGCTTTGAATGATGCATCCAGCGTGCTGCCGCCGACGGTGTCGTAGACAATGTCGAACCCTTCGCCGGCGGTGTAGTGCTCGACATAATCCTCAACGCTCTGTGCCTGATAGTCGATCGCCGTAGCCCCCAGCGAGCGTATGAAGTCGAGACTGCCCGCCGAACCGGTGGCGTAGACATCGGCACCGCGTGCCTTGGCCAGTTGCACAGCCACTTGGCCGACCCCGCCCGCGCCCCCATGAATCAGGACACGCTGACCGGAGCGGACATTGGCGTGATCGACCAGACCTTCCCACGCGGTGATGAATACCAAAGGCAATGCAGCCGCCTCACGCATGCTGAGGGTGTGTGGCTTGACCGCGATCAGGCGGGCATCCACGGCAATGTACTCGGCCATGGTGCCTTGGGCACCGCCGATCCCGCCGGGCATGCCGAAGACTTCCTGACCCGGGGTGAACCCCTCGACCGCTTCGCCCGTTTCGACCACCGTACCGGCAAGATCAAGGCCGAGCACGGCCGGCAGCGTTTGGCGGGCGTGAGCCCCTGCGCCGGCGGCAATTTTGGTATCGAGCGGATTGACCCCTGCGGCGTGAACCTTGACCAGTACTTGCCCCTTACCGGGAACAGGGCGGTCGATGTGACGGATGGCCAGAGGGGATTGAGCGGACTCGGCGATGGCGGCAAGCATGGAATGTTTCATGACGGGAACCTGTGTTGGGATGGACGCTTACAGATTGCCGCGCTTTAATCATTCCGATAAGAAACCCAATGTGCATATGACTTATTCCCCAAAGAGAACCAATCGTCGATGGATCTGTTCGACAGCATGCATGTCTTTGTTCGCGTCGTGGAGCGCGGGTCTTTCTCGGCGGTCGCCCGTGAACTGAACGTGGGGCAGCCGGCAGTGAGTAAGCAAGTGCGCGCGCTGGAGCAGTATCTGGGTGGGCCACTGTTCGCACGCAGCACTCGGCACCTGGCCCTGACCGACCAAGGTCAACGCTTCTACGACCACTGCCAGGAAATTCTCGGCCACGTCGAAACTGCCACGCGAAGCTTCACCAGTGGCCAGGAGCAGATTGCCGGCCCTTTACGAGTCGCCGCCCCGGTCAGTTATGGAAGGTTATGCATCGCACCGCTCATAGGGACTTTCCTGCAACGCCATCCTGATGTGCGGATTGACCTGCGGCTGAGTGACCACAATGAAGACCTGCTCAAGGAAAACATCGATCTGGCTATTCGCATTGGCGCGGTGAAGAGCGAGGGATTGGTGGCACTGCCACTGGGCAATAGCCCACGGCGTGTCTATGCCGCGCCCGCTTACCTGGCTCTGCACGGCGTGCCACGTGAGCCAAGCGAACTGTCCGATCACAACTGCATCGGCTTCACGTTGCTGGAGCATTACGACCGTTGGCACTTTACCCACAGCGCCGAAGAACTCGATGTAGCCATTCAGGGCAACGTCACCAGCAACAGCAGCGAGGCCATCCGCGAAATGGTGCTCTCCGGCCTGGGTATTTCCCTCTCTCCGCAATGGCTGTTCACAGCTGACGTCGAGCAGGGCAGGGTGAGTACCGTCCTCGACAACTATCAGACCAGCGCGCTGCCTGTCAGCGCCGTACTCAGCCGCGAGCGGCGACGTTCAGCGCGGACGATGGCGTTCATCGATTTTCTACGCGAGCAATTGTTGTAGCAGCGTTTCGCTCGGAAGACGGATCTACATGGATCCATCAGCGAATTTTTCCTGCCACTGAAGTCGTCACGGACAGGTGACTCGAGCTGATCCCTGACAAGCTCTTATTGGCCGTCAATCAGACGCGGCAGTTGCAGCGGATTAGCCTCGCGCAGTGCTTCAGGCAGCAGCACATCCGGGAAGCCCTGATAAGCGACAGGTCGCAGGAAGCGCTCGATCGAGCTCATGCCCACCGAGGTGAAGCGGCTGTCGGAGGTCGCGGGAAACGGGCCGCCGTGGACGGTGGCGTAGTTGACTTCCTGCGGGTGAGCAAAGGCGTTGACGACAATGCGCCCGGTGCGCCGCTCCAGCACCGGCAGCAGTCGCCTGGCCAGTGCAAGGTCGCTGTTTTCCAAGTGCAGGGCCGCGCTGAGTTGCCCCTGGAGTGAGCGCGCTACGGCCAGCAATTGTGCTTCGTCGTCGACGCTCACGAGCAGCGCTGACGGCCCGAACACTTCCTGGGCCAGCAACGGTTCGCTCAGAAACCTTACGCCGTCGACCTCGAGCAGCGCCGACTGACCGTCGAAGTCCGCATGGCTTGCACCCCCTTGCGCGATGCGACGCGCGCCGGCACGTTCCATGAGCTTCAGCCCGTCTAGATAGGAGGCGTGAATGCCGGGCGTCAACATCGTCCGTGCGGCGGCTTCGCTTACGCGTTTCACCATGGCGCTGCGCAGCGTTTCGAGACCGGGGCCTTTGATCGCGATCAAAAGGGCAGGGCGCAGGCAGGCCTGGCCGACATTGACCAGCATGCGCTCGATGAACCCGTCGCCAATTTGTCCACCCCGCACAGCGAGCGCGGCGGGCAGAATGAAGGTTGGATTGACGCTGGTCATTTCGGTGAAGACCGGAATCGGGGCCGGGCGACGTTGCGCGCGGCGATACAAAGCCATGCCGCCGTGTTCCGAACCGGTGAAAGTCACCGCCTTGATCAGCGGATGATCGACCAGCGCTTCGCCGATCGTATTACCGGCGCCCCGCACCATTGAGAACACCCCCTCGTGCAAGCCGTGCTCCTGCACCGCCTGACGGATCGCACGGGCCTGGATTTCCGAGGCGCCGGGATGCGCGTTGTGCGCCTTGAGGATCACGGTTGCGCCGGCGGCCAGTGCCGACGCGGTGTCGCCACCGGCAACCGAGTAGGCAATCGGAAAGTTACTGGCGCCGAAAATTGCCACCGGGCCGATGGCGATTTTTTGCAGCCTATGGTCCATGCGCGGGCGCGGCTGACGTTCAGGCTGCGCTGGGTCGATCGCCAGTTGCAGAAAGCGGCCTTGACGCACCACCTCGCCAAACTGGCGAAACTGCGTGGCTGCGCGGTTCACTTCACCTTCGAGCTGCACCTGGGGCAAGCCCGTTTCGAGTGCGGCGCGTGATGCCAGTTCTGAACGCACACTTTCCAGGTTATCGGCGATGCTATGCAGAAACGCCGCCCGTTGGCTCAGCGAGGTGTGGCTGTAACTGTCGAACGCCTCGTCCGCGAGCACTGCAGCCTGATGCACGTGCGCCGCGTCGCCCAGGGCAAAGTCCGGTTCGATCCATTCCTGAGTGGCGGGGTTGAGCGCCTTCATCGTGCCGGCAGTGGCCGCGACGTCGTTTGCGCCGATGATCAACTGTCCTGTGAGGTACATCGCCATTACTCCTGCACTGCCAGCGCTTCAATCAGTTCCTGGGTGGTGACAATTGAGTGAGCGAAGGTCGGCCCGTTCAACTCGTGGGCGGCGTGCATCATTTCCGCGCGGAAAGCGGCGGTCGCATCGCGCACCAGCGTGACGTGGTAGCCCAATTCCGAGGCGTAGCGGGCGGTCGCTTCGATGCAGGTGTTTGCGAGCAGGCCGACGATGATGACGTGGGTGATGCCTTTCTGCTTCAGGCGAAAATCAAGGTCGGTATTGGCAAAGCCGCTGGAGCCCCAATGTTCCTGCACGACAATGTCGCCGTCCTTCGGCGCGAAATCGGGATGCCATTCGCCGCCCCATTCACCACGTGCGAAGTGGTGCATGTGCATGATTTTGCACTGGGTCGGTGTTGGATGGTCCCAGCCTTCGTAGTCGCCATGTTCCCAACGGTGGTGCGGCACGATGACCACTGGAATGTTCTGCGCTCGTACGGCGCGATCGAGGGCTCGCAGGTTGTCGAGCAGCCCGACCTGTTCGGCAATCGGCTTGATCAAGGGGAAGACCTTGCCGTTTTCCGAGAGAAAATCGTTGTACGGATCGACCAGCAGATAAGCGGTGCGGTTCAGCGGATAAGGGGCGTTCGACATGACTATGTACTCCACGCAAGTTGAGTGACCGATGCCGTGGGCTCGCCCGGGCATCAGTTTTTTATGACGACGAAAAAGCTCAAGTCAGTTGAAGGCGCTGCGGTAGGCAAAGAGGCCAGGCAAGCCGCCGGTCATCACAAACAGTAGATTGCTTCCCGCCGGGTAGTCGCCTTGGCGCACGGCAGCGAGCAACCCGGCGAAGGCCTTGCCACCGTAGACCGGATCCGTCAGCAAACCCTCAACGGAGGCCAGCAGCCGGACCGCTTCGAGCATCGATTCGGTGGGGGCGCCATAGGCGTCGCCACGTTGACTGCCATCCACAGTGATTGCGCTTTCCACAAGGGTTGCGGACGGGTCCAGGAGCTGCAAGGTTTCCCGAGTTTTGCTCAGGGTCGCCGCCGTGGCCTGCTCCTCAGTTGCCAATACCGAATAGCCGATAACTTCGGTTGATGATCGAGCGAGTGCCAGACCTGCTTGCAGTCCTGAATGGGTTCCGGCGCTGCCATTGGGGATGATGATCCGCTCGAAGTGAACGCCGAGCGCGTCCGCCTGGCGGAGAATCTCTCCCGCACAAGCGGCGTAGCCCAGACTGCCCCTGGGGCTGGAGCCGCCCAATGGTATGAGGAAGGGTTTTTTGCCTTGGCTTCTGAGCGTGCTGAGCAATTCTCCAGCGTAGCTGTCCGGCGTCAAACCCCGCAGCAGTCGATGAACCTTTGCGCCAAACAGGCCATTGAGCAATACGTTGCCGTTATGACAAAAATCGTCATCGCTGCGCACCGCCGACGGGGTCAGGATAAGCTCGCAGGCCAAGCCGTGGTGGGCCGCGACGGCGGCGGTCAACCGGGCGTGATTGGATTGAAAACCGCCCCAGGTAACCAGTGTGTCGGCGCCTTCGGCCAATGCTTCGCCAAGCAGGAATTCGAGTTTGCGCAGTTTGTTGCCACCACCGCCGAGGCCCATCAGGTCATCGCGTTTGACGTACAGATTGCAGCCATGCAGCTCGGCTGCCCGGCTCAGGCGGGACAGCTTCTGAATCGGTGTCGGGCCTTCCAGCAGCGCCACTCGGGGGTAAGCAGCCAGCGCAGTTTCCAGTTGATTCAAGTCGTGAGGCATGACGGTTCACTTGACGTTGATGAAAGGAAGTGGGGCGGTCACTTCACCAAGGCCCCGGCCAAATGGTTAATAACTGGTATTGCAGTTAAGTCGCTTTGTCAGGCCGGGGCGGACTCTCGTGCCACTTGCCTGAGAATTTCTTCGTACTCCTTGACGGATAGCGATCCGGACACCAACTGGCGACCGTTCAGTACCATGGCCGGGACCGGGTTAATCCCGCGTTCAAGGTAAAAGCTCTCAAGTTCACGGACTTCGAGAGCGAACGCCTCGCTGGCCAAAATCTCTCGGGCGCGGGTGGTTGAAAGTCCCGCTTCAGCGGCCAGGCGCACCAATGTTTCGTGGTCGCTGGGGTTCTCGCCATTGCTGAAATAGGCCTTGATCAGGATTTTCTTCAGCGCGACCTGGCGGCCTTCCTGCACGGCCCAGAGCAGAAGGCGATGGGCATCGAAGGTGTTGTAGAAATGGCTGCGCTTGTCCAGGTCGAACTGAAAGCCGATGGCTTTGCCACGCGCGACGATCATTTCATTGCGCGAGGCGACTTCTTCGGCGCTGCGCCCGTATTTGCGCATCATGTGCTTGATGGCGTGCTCGCCCTCGGCCGGCATGTCCGGGTTCAGTTCGAAGGGCTTGAAGGTCAGCTCCACGGCAACCTCGCCGGCAACATTCGCGATGGCTTGTTCCAGCGCTGTGGCGCCGAGTGCGCACCAGGGGCACACGACATCCGACACAAAGTCGATACTGACGGGGAAAGTCATTTCTTCGACTCCGTCAGTTGTTGGCGGTACTCGGTGGTGGTAATTCCGGCATAGCCCCAGTTGTCGGTGTCGACCTCTTCAATAACGATATGGGTGAGGTGCGGGTCCTTGTTGAGGACGGTTTGCATGGTTTTGGTGATCTCGGCGATGACTTGAGATTTCTGTTCTTTGGTGACGCCGTCGCGAGTGATACGAACGCTGATGAAAGGCATGGGATAAGTCTCCAGTAGGCGCCCCATCGACATGATGAGGGGAGCAGTGGGATGGACTTTAGAGTGTTGCGTTCAGGGGATAAATCAGGGGCGGAGAACATCACTTATAACGCGATGTAATCAATACAGCTGAGGGCTTTGCAGAAGTTAAATCGCCCTCCCTGGCTGCAGGCGCGGGGAGGGCGAGTGCTACGGCGAGAGGAATCAGTTCTGCGCTTTGCTCATGCGGGTAAATAGCTCGGTGGGTACTTTCTTGCCGTTGGAAATGTACTGATTGGTTCTGAACTTGTAGACCTCACCTTCCGAAAGAAAACCATCGTGGTTGGTGTCCATCGCTTTGAATTCTTCACCGCCCTGCGGTGCCACAGCCAGCAGTTCTTTAAGAGAGACGAGGCCATCATGGTCGGTGTCTGTGCGAGCGAAAGAGTCGTCGCCACATTTGCCTTCACCGCACTTGCCCTCGGCAGTAGCGGACTTGTCGCTGGCTTCGCTGGCCCCGCATTTGCCTTCGCCACACTTGCCTTCGCCGGTTTTATCGGCCGATGCCAGTTGGTAGCCTTGAGGCAATGGCTCTACAGCGAATGCCGCAGACGATGCCAGGCTCATGCCACCGGCTAAAGCAATTGCGGCCAGGCCAAGACTGGTTTTGTTCGACATTGATTTACGGTACATAGTGCTTCTCCAGATGCTTTGCGCGGCCAGGCCGCGGTTCATGCCACAGGGCGGATAGACCCTCAAGGAAGTTCGAGGCGAAAGGCGCAAGCGTCTTCCACTTCGATACAGCGTCCTTGTTCGGGTAGGCCTATTTAGCGGGAGTCATGTATCGGCGATGTATCGGCGAGCGGAGCATTTGTAAGCCAATCCCAAGACTTAGCGTTTGGGTACATAGAGATACAAAAACCGACCTCAGCCTTTGCGCGTCACTCAGGACAACAGCTTTAAAACGGGTGTCGCGGCTACGCCGACGGCAGCTTGCGCATGCAACTGGCGCAGCAGCACCAGTGCGTCAGCGACGAAGCCGGTCACGTCTGAAGCACCAGCCTCCGCAGCCAAAGCGTGCAACTGCGCTCGACCATCCATGTCAGGGAACTGCTCGATCCGCTGCAACAAACGGAACGCGAGAGGGCTGACCTGGGAAAATTGGACCTGGCCACTCGGCACACGGCTGATCAGCAGCAACGTCGGTTGTTCTGGCGGTTCAGAAGGCAAGTGGCCTGGCGCGAGACGATGTACGGCCCAGGTGTAAGCCAGCGGCCAGACGAGCGGGGAGAGCCTGAGGGGACGGTCGAGTAAATGCGCCGCATCACTGGCCTTTAACGGCGCAGCGTCCAACTGTTGCAGCGCCATTTCCACCCACTCGTAATGAGCCAATTCAGGCAAGAACGGGTACCAGGGGTGTTCGTGGCCGGGCGAGTCTTCCAGGCTCGCTACGAAGTCTACAAACTCACGGGCAATTTCTCCGAAGCGTGGCGTTTGCGCGCGGTAATCACGCAAAAAACGTCGTACCAGTGCACGCCAACCGGCATCACCCAGCACGGCAACCAGCACCGGAAACGTCCCACCCAGCAACCCCAACAGATTGTTCAACACCAAGTTGAGATAGACCTGCGCTCTCTCGGGATTCATCTGCGCAGGTGGCGCATAACTGTCCGGGTCACGCAGGTACCGGGTCAGTGCGAGCTGCTGACTGTGCAGGCTTGAAGGGGAGTCAGCCATCGACGGTCACCCGCACCAAAGCATTGGCGTCGCGTTGCAAGCGCCTGATGGTGTTCAGCTCAGCCACCAGTTCGTCGTAGGACGGAAAGTTGAAATCGCGCTCCAGCAGGGTTGGCTTCACGCCGAAAAGGTCATAAGCCTGGCCCAGCAATGACCAGACTACCGGTTTGACCGACGCACCATGGGTGTCGATGATCAGGTCATCAGCTTCGTCGTAATGGCCAGCCACATGCATGGCGGTTACGCGTTCTGGTTCCAGGCCGGCGAGGAAAACTGCTGGATCGAAGCGGTGGTTCACCGAGTTGACGTACACATTGTTAACGTCGAGCAACAGGTCGCAATCGGCCTCGCGGAGCACTGCATTGGTAAAAGTGAGTTCGTCCATGTCCTGATGAGCAGCGGCGTAGTAGGAGACATTTTCTACAGCAAGACGACGACCGAGAATGTCCTGTGCACGGCGGATGCGCGCAGCAACGTGATGAACGGCTTCCTCAGTGAATGGCAACGGCAGCAGGTCGTATAAATGGCCATCGTCACTGCAGTAACTCAGGTGTTCGCTATAAAACGGCACGTTGAAGCGATCAAGAAACCCGCGGACTTGCTCAAGAAAAGATTCGTCCAGCGGTGCACTGCCACCCAGCGACAGTGACAGGCCATGGCATGACAGCGGGTAGCGTTCAGCTAGCAACTGCAAGGCCTCACCATGAGCGCCACCGATGCCGATCCAGTTCTCTGGAGCAACCTCCAGAAAATCGAAATCACCGACCGGAGCGTCACGAAGCGTGTAGAGCAGCGCACGGCGCAATCCCAGCCCGACGGTCGCCTCAAGGGAGAGCTGTGGAGCGAATTGTGTTGATGATGATGTGTTCGTTTGCATGAGCTCAATACTCCGATTCGACGTCTGGAACCCCCGATCCACAGCACCTCCACGGTTACCGCTGGCAGCCGGGAGGTGTGAATCGGGTGATTGAAACCCGCCACGGTTCTGCTCAAACGAGGTTGATCACCACGTTGATGTTGTTCCGCGTCGCTTTGGAGTACGGGCATGTCTGGTGTGCGGTGTCGATCAGGTCTTGAGCAACGTTGCGATCCAGCCCGGGAAGGGAGACGTTGAGGCAAGCCTGGAGGAAATACGCACCATCGGTTGTGCCTAGATCGACTTCGGCGTCGACGGCAAGGTCAACCGGGAGGGTGACTTTCAGCTTGCTCGCCGCTAGTCCCATTGCACCGATAAAACAGGCCGACCAACCCGCGGCGAACAACTGCTCTGGGTTGGTACCGGCGCCAGAAGTGCCAGGCGACGACAGCTTTATATCCAGTCGGCCGTCGTCACTGACGGCGGTGCCATTGCGACCACCCGAGGAGGTATGGACTTTGCCGGTGTACAGCACTTTATCAATATGGGTCATGGTGAAATTCCTGATTCACTAGCGGGGGTTGAGAGCGATAACCTTGGTGACGCGATAACACTCAGCGTGCATTCAAACGCTTGAGATACCGACCGATGAATGCATCCAGGCTCAGCTTGCCGGCGCCTGTGAATACCAGTGGCAGAAGTGCGACGAGATAGATCAACGGCAGCTTGAAATTGCCGTAGCCTTTGTTGCTGATGGAGTACCCCATAGCCAGTTCGCTCAACGTCGACCAGTGTGCTGGCCAGTGAACTGCGGCAGTTGCCACGACGGTGACCACTATGAGGATCAGTGCCGAAAGACGTGTTCCCAGGCCTACAAGCAAAGCAATGGAACAGAGCAGTTCTGCCCACATGGATAACTGCCAATTGAACGTAGCCGGCAGATGATTGAAGGGAAAAGGAAAGGCCCCTTGAATGCTGGGGAACCAGTTCTCACCGTTCCACTTTTCCCATCCCGCTTCAAAAAACTCCCAGGCCAGAAAAACGCGCAGGCTTAAAGGAGCGATCCAGTCCCCAGCGCGATCGAGATTAAGTTGCAGCCGATTCAAGACCGATAACGCGTTTGTTTGCATGGGTTTAATCCTCCGACTTGTCGTCAAGAAAGTGGAAGCCGTTCAGGTGCTCCCAATGACAGCTGTCAGGCACAGGAGCACTGCGCTGGCCGTGGGCGCAGTTCATCGTGCTGGTGTATCTCGCTTGTGTCTGAGGGGGCGGGAAGATCAATGTTGTGTAACGTGTTTGCGTCCGTACACACTTGGATACAGAGCGATACCTGTCGAAGGCGCTATTTTGGAGTTGGGATATACGATCGGCTGCGTTCTGCCGGTGACTGGCGGGAGGATTTCTGGCGGGGCGTAGTCATTTTCTGCCCGCCAATAATCTGTATTGGCAGAGAAATGTCCCGAGGATTGGTCAGTTGTAGCAGCGGTGTGCTGGTCAACCCGTGCGTGAACTGCGCGCGAATGCGAGTCTGCCAGGCGTTGAATGCAGCCGCGGCATGACAGATATTGTGCTGGAGTGAAGGGCTAAGCCTGGCCCAGCCCTGTAAATCAGTACTGTCGCAGTTATCTGCGGTTCATTTTTTCTCGGCGCTGACCTGGCCGGTATATTTGGGGAGGTTGATTTCCACATCGGCTTTTTGTTGCAGGCCTAGTTCCATGAGCCGGCCGATATGGTGCTGGGCTGCGGGGCGTCGAACCGAGTTGAGAAAACCTGTCCATTCCTTACCGATGTCTTCGTTTGGGGGCAGGGAGGCTATGTTCACCAGATCCTTGATCTCGCCCAGAGACTGCTTGTCGAAGGTGGCAATGCGGCGAGCCAGAGTGTCGACAAAACCGTTCAGTTCACCTTCGGGGAAACTGCGGTTTACGTAGCCATAACGCTCGGCCAGCTTGCCGTCGATGTCGCTACCGCTCAGCAAGACCTCTAATGCGCGGCCGCGGCCGATGAGACGCGGCAGACGTGCCATTGGGCCTCCACCAGGGACAAAGCCGGCGCCAATTTCAAATTGGGACAGCACTGCCTTATCGCTGGCAAAACGCATATCGCTGGCCAGGGCCAGTTCGCTGCCTACGCCTGAGGCGCGGCCGTTGATCATCGAGATGGAAACCACTGGGGACTTACTCAGGCGTACCAGCATGTCCGGAAGTGGCGGTAGGCCGGTCTTCCCGTTAGGCATTTGCAGGGTGCGCTCCAGAGGCTCCGCAAAGTCGTAGTGGGTCAGGAAGAAACCAGGAACCTTGCTTTCAAAGACCACCACTTTGAGCTTGTTGTCGCTTTCGATCGCGCTGATCACCTTCTCGAGCTGAAAGGTAGAGTCAGGGCCATATATGTTGAAAGGCGGGTTATTGATTTGCACCCGCCAGTATTCCGGGCTGATTTTTTCAATGAGAAACTGGTTGGGTGAGGAGCTGGCAGATTTAGGGGAGCTGGCAGAGTCGGCTGCCAGGGCTTGACCCGCCATGGCAGTACCGCCAAGCAGCATGCTGACGGCGAGAGTCGCGCTTACGATACGTCGTAGTTTCATGGAGAACTCCAACTTAATCGAATGAACTGCGATGAATTGACCTGAATCCTGTTCAGGATCACGAGCACCGGATGATGCTCGACTCAGCAGTATGATCGGCAGCCGCGTTTTGGCAAATTCAGGCGCCACTACCAGCGGCAGCCGTGGCGCAAGCCAAGGTTTCTGTTGATGGAAGCCAGTTTTGCAAACAAGTCAGTCGAGCCGAATTCAGTCCCTCATATGCTTACCAAGAAATGCCCCCACCAACCCGGCAATCTGCCCAGGCTGCTCATCCAGCGCGAAATGCCCGGCCTCCAATACATGAATCTCTGCATTCGGCAAATCCCGGCGATACGCCTCGGCCTCCGCCACATCAAAAGACGGATCAAACTTGCCCCACACCACCAGGGTCGGCGGTTGATGTTCGCGCAACCACGCTTGCCACTTCGGATAGCTGGCCACGTTGTTGCGATAGTCGTAGAAAAGATCACTCTGTATATCCGCTTGCTGCGGCTGGTTCAGGAAGTTGAACTCATCGGTCCACAGATCCGGGTTGAAAACCTCGATATTCGGGTTGGCCCCCACGTGCCGTTGCCGAGTGGTCGCGAAGGAGAAAAAACTTGCCCGCAGTCCCGCCTCGTTTGCCGCCCGATTGGCCCAGAACTCACGACGTTTTTGCCACAACGGCCCTAAACCATCCTCATGGGACACTGCATTCTGGACAATCAGCGCCTGCAACCGTTCAGGATGAGCCAGCATCAACCTGAAGCCCACGGGGCCGCCGTAATCCTGAACATACAGCGCATAATTTTTCAGCCCCAACGCGTCAGTGAAATGCTCCATTACACTGGCCAGATGATCGAAGGTATAGGCAAACGCCTTGGGGTCGGGCGCATCGCTATGACCAAAGCCCGGATAGTCCGGCGCAACCAGATGGTAATGCTCAGCCAGACGCGCCAGCAGCGGGTCATACATGCGTGAAGAACTGGGGAAACCGTGCAGCAATAATAAGGTAGGCGCATCCGGCCGACCGGCTTCACGGTAGAAAATCGTCAGGTCATCGACTTTGATACTTCGGTAGGCAACGGCCAGTTGCGCGGTGGAATATCCCGCCGAATCGGCAGCTTGGGTAGTGCTGGAAAGAGACAAACCCAAAGCGCAACCAAGGGCCAGGGCAGACAACAATTTACTCATCGCAGGGCTCCGACAGAAGGGTGGAAGGAGGTGACTGATAACGGTGCCACCTCGATGTATCCACCCTGTATCGGTTTTGTAATCGCCGGTATGTTTCCCGGGGAAACTTACACAGCGATACACACCCCGCACGTCCCCGCGCGCTCTTATTGGAGCGCGGTGGATTTGTAATGGCGGGTCTGGAACAGCCTAAGGCATCAAGCGCATCTCTCGCAGTTTGTCGAACACGTCGAAAAATGCCTGATCACTCGCTTGGTAGGCAGTGAAGCCCATCAGGCGGCTTTTCGACATATCCGTGACCACTTCGATGGGCCGACCGAGGTCGGCATCGGTATGCCATGGGGAAATCAGGCGACCGATATCGGATTCTTTCAAATCGTGTTCTGCGACTATTTGCGCCCAAACGGCTTGATCGTCCGCCATCTGCTTCTCTAGAGGCGAAGGTGACGCAGGATAGTCAGCAGCAGGCAGGTCGAAGTATTCGGCAATTCGGCTCCACATCCATTTCCAGCGGAATACATCGCCATTGGTGATATTGAATGCCTGATTTGCCGCAGCCGGCGTGGTGGCCGCCCACAGTTGCTGTTTCGCCAACTGCCGCGCATCGGTCATGTCGGTGAGGCTGTCCCACTGCACTTTTGATCCTGGAAACACGAAAGGGCGATTGGTGTGTTTGCAAATCGAGGCATAGACGGCGAGGGTGGTTGCCATGTTCATCGCATTGCCCACGGCCACCCCGGTGACGGTATGCGGGCGATGCACGCTCCAGGTGAAACCGTCCTTTTCCGCAGCGGCGAAGAGTTCGTCTTCTTGGGCGTAATAGAAGTTCTCGACATCGAGGCGACCCTGTTCTTCGCGAAACGGTGTCTGCGGCAGACTGCCCTTACCGTAGGCTTCGAACGGGCCGAGGTAGTGTTTCAGGCCGGTAACCAGTGCTACGTGTTTGACGCTTTTGGCTGGGCGAATAGCGGCGAGGACGTTGCGCACCATGGCTGCATTGACGCGAATGTTTTCGGCCTCCGTGGCTTGCCGCGACCATGTGGTAATGAACACATGCGTGGGTTTCACATCCCTTAGCGCCTGTTCCAGAGAAGCAGGATCCTGAAGGTCTGCCGCGACAGGGATCACGCCTTGCGCTTGCGATGGATGCCTCGACAGCGCAGCGACCTGCCACTGGTTGTCGATGAGTAACTGAGTGATGGCGCTACCGACGATGCCGCTGGCGCCCACGACTAGAGCTGTCTGGGTCATAGGTTTCTCCTGGATTTGAGTTTGGGAGTCCGTCTGAGCAACAGAGGTTCAACCTGAAAATCCGTTAGAGTGCGCGCTACTACCCGCTAAAGCCTGTGAGAAAAATGACTCGTCCGCTGTTTGTCGCTCTGGATGGCCCCAAAGGCGTCGGCAAAACCTCGCTGTTGGAGGCCATCACTGAAGTCCTGAGGGCAGACAACCAGAAAGTCATCCGACTGTGCGAGAAAAAAAGCGACCCGTTCAGGGGCGAGACAATGCATCTGGTGAACCGGCTCGTCCGCCATCCTGACCGGGATCTGGAACTGGAAGTTTGCCAACGCCTGGCTGATAGCCGCCGCTGGATCTCCCAGCACGTGCTGACCAAACAACCCGCCGACAGCATCATCCTGATCGATCGCTGGTACCCGTCCGATGCCGCGTTTCGCCGGATAGTGCCTTTCGCTGAAATCCTGCAGTTGAACACTGACCGCAACGTACAGGTGCCCGACCTGCATGTGGGGGTGGTCACAGCGGCGGAGATTTCGTGGGCGAGGGCAGGGGCACGCCGGCGCGGCTTGAGCAGTACTGTACTTCGCGGTCTGGAGGAGCATGTCGCTTGTACTGAGGCGTTTGAGGTGGCCGCTGCCGATCAGGGTTGGTTTTTGTGTCGGAATGAAGGGACGATCGAGGAGGCGACGGGGCGGGTGGTAGGGGAGATTAATCGGGTGGTGAGCCGCCTGCGTGTTCCTTAGCGCCAGTCCTTCAGGGCAGATCACGGTCGACTAAGAAAGGCAGCGCGGAAAGTGCCATTGCACAAAAAAACGTGGCTCCAGCGTTGCGAATATGTGCTGGAGCCCCGTATTTATGGGCTATCAGTCAAAACTCAGTTCCTGAGTCTTGATGTGATTGGCCACTGCGCCGGAGATGGCGTCGAAGATTGCTTTTTCATTTTTACTGTAGACCTCCATGTCGAGATCCAGGGTAATGGCAGCGCTGCGGATCAATACACCTTCATGGTGGTAGCTGACAAACAGTGAGCGCCAGTCTGTGAATTCTACATCCAACACGAGGTAAACCACCGTCACCGAAGCCATGCCCTGATCGTTCTTGATGGGGCCAAAGGCGACAGTCGTACGGCCGTCCTTGGTGCTGGCCTTGTTCCACCAGAAGGTCATGAAGTCGTGGGTACCGGAATCGTTGGGATCCTTGGCCAAGAGCGTCGCGAGCTGCTTGAAACTCTCGAGTTCCGCCGCTCCCAGATACGTGCCAACGATGGTGGTCAGCAAACTACCGATGTCCACGTCACCAGAAGAGACATCCTGCCTGACCTGGCCGCCGCTCGCTGCCTTTACGGTAAAGCCCAGATCGGTCAGTTGGTAAACCACAGCATCGAACCATTGCTTCGTCTGCAGATAGTCCGTATTGGTGATGTCCACGCCCTTTTTTTTCAGGACGGCGCGCGCAGCCCCCTGTGCGTAGAGGTTCAGGTGAGAGTATGCGCTGACCTGCTCCGGGGTAGCATCGGTCATGGCATAAACCAACTGCGAGTCGATGGCTGTGGCGTCGATTGTCGTCGTAGTTCCACCGGTTAGCACGCCGCCCAGCTTAGCCGGCGCAAGGGCAGGCCATGCGCAGGTGATGATCCTGCTCGTAAATCCCACACCATCGCGAAGATAGGCTTGACGAGAGCGCCAGTCGGGATGGGAAGTGCGGTCGATGGTGAAAGGGACGTCGCGCAATCCTTCGGGAGGGTTACCTATGGACTTGTCGATTGCCACGTTGAGTCTCTTCAGAAGCCCGTCGCACTCGCATTTCGCGAAGACATTCAGGTGGTAGGACAGGCCTTCTGTATTGGTTACTTGCACGTGAGCACCGGCCCCCAGGGCCGCTTGGCAAGTTGAGATGTTGCGACCGAAGAGGCTGAACGTTTTCTGGGACTCGAACTTCACTTCTACATCAGCTTTTGCAGATTCCTTAGTGCACATGATGATCTCCAGCTCATTCCCAGGCGTCATTGCTTGGGCATCTAGAAGTTATCAATATCGGACCCTTCGTGAAGCTCAGTCGGTTGAGCAGTGCTCACGAATTGCCCTGAAAATATTGCGCGGCGCTCAAGGTGCTGGAGTGGTCACTTCATCAAGAAACTTGGCGAGGTTACGAACGTCGTTGTCGGCCATTCTTTCAATCACGTCCGCGAGCGCTTTGCGATGCGGCGCGTCATGCATCGCGGCGAGCGTGTGTTGCCCACGGCCGAGCAGAAGCCAATCCGCATTGACGTTCAGCTCGACGCACAGCTTGGCAAAATTCTCCATACTGATTGGCTCTGAACGAAACCACCGACTGAGGGCACTATCCGTCACGCCGATTCGGTGTGACAGCGCGTAGAGCTTTGGAAACCCACGAAGGGTATAAGCGAACTGAAGTCTCTCGCCGTAGCTTTTGATGCCATGCATTTCCATATCTTTCTTCGTCCTTTACTCGGAGAGGCATCGAAAGCTTCAGAAGTCCGCAGCCTCTCCGGGTTTAAGGCGGGTGAAGCCCCCAAGAGCGAATCGAGTGTGGTAACTGTCAGCCGGCAGCGCGCCAACGATTGCTCTCGGCCATGCTAAAGACGAACTCATGTGCCGTGATATGAACTTTGCTGACAGAGAGCAAAGGTAGGTGTCCGGCCAAGGTGATGAGAGGCCAGGGTAGGAGAATAGCGATGCTGGATAAACTTCACTCCAGTCGATGCCTTATTCGCGATTTAACATAATATACATTACACGTAACAAGATATTACGACGTCCGCGTGTAGTCCGTGGGATTCGAATCTCTTGTCACGCAACAGCTTCGTTCTTTCCTCAATCCGGCCTCGAATCCTCACCTCGATCCTGTCGATGACCCGATATATCCGCTTGGCGAAATCCCACTAACGCGAACGTTACTGGGATTTCCTTTCTTTGGAATGGGTTAGACCGCTTTATGAGGATCTACAAGTCCTCAGTTGGCAGTACACTATCAATTGGCTTGTAAACCTTCTGCTGTGTGCACCTTTTCTTTTCAATCAGTATGTTTCGTCGTGTCAGCTGTTCAGGCGTCAATTGCGTCAATTGCTCTGGAGTCAGTTCTATAAGTTCGGCATCGCTGAAGTTTGTCATGGTCGATTCTCTATTATGGAATGGGATTCGTCACACAACACCTATCATTCGACCCTTGAGGCTATTTTAAAACTGTAAGAACTAACAGTTTCTTATGCTCTTTTGCTTTAGCCGACATTACCTGAAAGCATAATTCTAAAAAAATTGGTTTAGGTTCTGATTACGCTGGCAGGCCATCTCGATATTCTTGAATGTTTTTGTTAGCTCAACTAAACGGTCATTTAGTGTAGTTAACGTATTTTAGGCGACGATTGACGCACTTACCCTGCTCCATTAGAAGTCTACCGTCGCCGACAGCAGATACGTTCGCGGCGTCGAAAGCGTCAATCCCGGTTCGCTGTCATCCGAAGCGCCCGCTGAGCTCCAGTAGCGTTTATCCAGTACGTTTTCGACATTGGCGCGCAAGGTGATCGTCTTCTCGTCCAGCTTGAAAGCATAGCGTGTGCCTACATCGAGCCGTTCCCAGGAGTCGATTTCCTTGTCGTTCGCCTGATCCAGATACTGCGAACTCGAATAGATTCCACGGCTGGTCAACGTCAAACCCTGCACAGTCGGCACGTCCCACTCTGCACCAAGGTTGACGTTGTATTTCGGTGTCGCCGGTGCGCGGTTGCCGTCGAATGTGCCGTTGGTGGTGTGGGTCAGTTCGCTGTCGATGTACATCACACCGCCGAGCAATCGGAAGCCCTTGAGCGGTTCGCCGAACACGCTCAGTTCTACGCCGTTGTTCTCACGCTTGCCGTTCGGGCCGAAGACTCGTGTGGTGGCGTTGGTTTCGTAGGCAGGCTGTTTGATGCGGAACACCGCTGCCGTCAGCGCGTATGAGCCCGCGTCGTACTTTGCGCCGACTTCAACCTGGCGGCTGATGAATGGCGGGAAGATTTCGTCTTCGTTGATAGATGTCGATGGCGCGATCTTGCCTTGGCTCAGACCTTCCATGTAGTTGGCGTACAGCGAAAGTTTGTCCGTCGCCTTGAACAGAATCCCGCCCGATGGCGAGACTTTTTCCTCATCGTAAGCCGTGTCGCCCTTGATGCCGTCGCTCCAGTCATCGACTTTGACTCGCTGCCAGCGCGCCCCCAAAGTCAGCAACAGACGATCGTCGAAGAAGCCGAGTGTGTCCGACAGCGCTACGCCGCTGAAGCGGTTCTCTGTGTAGACCTTGGCGTCATTGCGGGTCGGCGTGCCGGGTCTGGCGATTTCCACCGGGTCGTAGAGATTACTGCGCCCGGCCGCGTAACGGGCGCCGCCGTTTTCGAAGTCCATATAAAAGTAGTTGGCCGCCAGGTTCACTTCATGGCTGACCGGCCCGGTGTGGAACCAGTTGCGCACCCCAGCGGTAGCGGTACGCACGTTTTCGTCGCGGGTGAAATCTCGCGGCTGGACGCTGAAATCACCGGCATCGTTGGTCACCGAAACGGCATGGCGCAAGAAGTCATGATTGCTTTTGCGTGCGCCGACGCCGCCATACAGCATGACCGAATCGCTGACATCGAACTCGCCGTTCACCGTGCCGAAAGTGTCTTTAGTGCGCGCCCGGCTCCAGGGTTGCGCATAGTTATCGCGCACATCATTGGAGTTCGGCACCTTGGCATTGGCGGCGACTTGTACGCGTTCCTGCGGCGCGTCGGTGTCGCGTTCGGTGTGGCCGATATCGGTGGAAAGTCGCAAGCGTTCACCACGGAAATCCAGACCAAGGACCGCCATGTCGCGATCGACGCTCTGGTGATCCCATTCGGTATCACCGGACTGTTTGACACCGTTGAAGCGCAGACCGAATTGGTTTTCGTCACCAAAACGCCTTCCGACATCCACCGCGCCGCCGACTTGATTATTCGAGGCGTAGTTGGCCGTCAGCGAGGTGATCGGCTTGTCGGTCGCGCGTTTCGGCACGACGTTGATCCCCCCTCCTACACTGCCCCGTGGCGAAATCCCGTTGATCAATTGGCTCGGGCCTTTGAGGATGTCGACGCGATCAGCCATTTCCATATCAATGGTGTACGTCGGCAAGATTCCGTAGAGGCCGTTGTAGGCAACGTCACTGTTGAACAGGCTGAAACCACGGATGGTGAATTGCTCGTAGCGTCCACCGGCCGGGTTGGTTGCGCGTACCGAAGGGTCGCTGCCGATCAAGTCGCCGAGGGTGCGCGCCTGTTGGTTTTTCACCGTTTCGCTGGTGTAGGTGGTCATGCTGAACGGGGTTTCCATGAAATCCCTGGAGCCCAACAGCCCTTGCGAACCCCGCCGCGCGACCTGACCGCCGGCGAATACATCGGCATCCGCTGAACCGCTCGCGCCGAGAATGGATGTCGGCGCAAGTTGCAAGGTGCTGCCTTGCGCTGCGGGCACCAGCGTATAAGCCTGATCGCCGACCGGTTGCAGCTGCAACCCCGAACCCAGCAACAACCGGCTGAACCCCTCCTCCACGCCATATTCACCGGACAAACCATTGCTGTTGCGGCCGCTGACCAGCGCCGGATCCACCGAAAGATTGACTCCAGCGAGGCCGGCGAACCGCGTCAGCGCCGCACTCAGACTACCGGCCGGCACCTGATAACTGCGGCGGCTGCCATCGTCGGCCCAGCTCGATTGGATCAACACGGGGCTGGCACTCAGGCTCAGCAAAAGGCTCAACTGCAACAACGGACGCAAACGACCTGGAAATACTGCGGGCATTGGAAGAAGCTCTCGATTTTGTTCACTTGCCTGGAATGACCAGCGAGGCGAAAAAAAGGGACAGGCTTCAGCCAGTTTTTTCTACGCGCGGTACCAGTGACACCCAAAATCGCGTTCGCGTGTGCACGTCGACGGGCAAACTGGCTGCCAGCAGTGCCAGTACTTGATCGGTATCGTCGAGGCGGAAACTACCCGTGATGCGCAGCGATTCCAGCGCCGGATCCCAGCGCAGCACGCCCGAGCGGTAGCGACTCAGCTCGCGAAGGAAATCACCCAGCGGCTGGTTTTGCGCCATCAGCACACCGTCGCGCCAACCGGGCATCAACGCATCGAATGCCGTCACCGCCCCCGCGCCCGAAGCTTGCAGGCTGACTTGCTGGCCCTGCTGCAATACCAGCGCCGGGCCGTGCAGCGGCTGCAATTGCACCGAACCGCGCAGCACGCAGACCTGGCAATCGCGTGCATTGAGGCGCACCGAGATGTCGCTGTGATTGACGATCATCCGCCCATAAGGCGCGTTGACGATAAAGGCTGAATCGCCCGCCACGTTGAGCGCCATCTCGCCACGAATCAGTGTCAGCTGACGTGCAGGCAGATCGACATTCACCGCGCTGTCGGTGTTGAGTTGCAATGAAGAATCCTGGGCCAACTGCACTTTGCGTCGCTCGCCAGTGCTGGTGTGCAAATCGGCACGCCAGACCTCCAGCGGCAGCTCCCGACTGATCAACCACGCCGCCGGCACCAGCGCCGCTACGCCCAGGGCACGCTTGAGTGCCGCGCGCCGCGCCGGATCAGGCCGATCCAGCGTGGCCATGGCCAGTGTCGGCGGCAAACCTGCAAAGCGCTGACGCAGTTGCTGGATTTTCTGCCAAGCGTTTTCGTGGCGACTGTCACTGGCGCGCCAATGCTGCAATTGGGCGTGATCTTCATCACTGGCGCCGCCGGATTCGAGCAAGGCCAGCCATTGCGCCGCCGCCCTCGCCACTTCCCGCGTTTCATCGTTGGGGGCAACGCGCATCACAGCTCCACCAGCAGGCAATGCTCGTACGCCTGGGCCATGTAGCGTTTCACCGTGCGCTCGGAAACCTGCAAGCGTTCGGCAATCTCGCGGTAGCCAAGGCCCTCGAGTTGACTCCAAAGAAATGCCCGGCGCACGGGGCGCGGCAAGCCATCGAGCAATTCATCCAGCGCCTGCAAGGTTTCCAGCAGCAACCAGCGCTGTTCCGGCGACGGTGCGCACGCTTCCGGCAATTGCGCCAAGGCGTCGAGGTAGGCTTTTTCCAGATGGCGCCGCGTGTAGAAATTGCTCAGCAGGCGTTTGCCGACGGTGAGCAAATACGCGCGCGGCTCGCGCAACTCGGCCAGTGGCGGCGCGTTGCACAGGACGCGCAGAAAGGTGTCCTGGCTGAGGTCCGCCGCATCCCACGCATTGCCCATGCGCCGGCGCAGCCAGGTTTCCAGCCAGCCGCGGTGCTCGCGATACAACTGCTGCAGGCTCTGCTCCGACGGTGACGTAGCTTCAATCATCTCAAGAGACCCTGCGCGAAGGTAGATTCAAATGAGACTGATTCTATTTAACTTCTCGAAGGACACAAAGCCTTTTTCTGCTCAGCGCTTGAGCGTTTCGCTCGGCAGCTCCTTGAACAGCGCGCGGTAACTGCTGGAAAACCGCCCCAGATGCCAGAACGACCAGCGCATCGCCACTTCCGCAACGGTGGTTTCCGTGGGCCTGCGCTTGAGCAATTCACGGTGCGCACTGTTCAGCCGCCTCAGCCGTAACCAGTGGCTCGGGGTCATCCCGGTGTAGGCCTTGAATGCCTGTTGCAACTGGCGCAGCGGCACGCCGGCAACGTGAGAAAGTTCGAGCAGATTGACCGTGTCTTCCGGCGAATCAGCCGCCCACTCCCCTACTCTTTTGATGATCTGGCGTTCGTTGTTGCGCCGCTGCAATCCGCTGCGATCAAGGCTGGTGTGAGCGTTATCAAGGATGAACAGGCAGTCCTCAAGCAACTGTTGAGTCAGACGATCTTTATCAAGTGGATCAGCAGCTTGCGACAACTTCGTGAGAATCGAGCTTAACCAGCCGCTGAACAAAGCGTTCTGGCCGCAGTTCAGCGGCGCCATGAACAAACCCTCGAGCTTTGCCACTTGCAAACCGTGCTCGCGGACGAAATCCGGACCGAACACCACAGCGATTTCCCGGTAGTTCTCCGGGGTGATCCAGATGTTGCGGCTCTCTTCGTTGAGCAGGTACAGCGCGTTGTCGCTGCGATCGAAACAGAACGCCAGAGCACCGGATGGCGCACTGAAATTCTGCTCGACCCGGGTGTTCATCTGTTCTTCGTAAACCTCGACGCCCTGCAGATCGAGATAGCGAATCTGCCCGGCGAAATGCCCCGGCGACATCTGCTGGTAATGCTGGACCCAGCCCGGTGTAGCGCGGATTTGCTCGGCCACGTCGGCGGTGTTGAACGCTTGTACCTGAAGCGGATTGCACGTTGTCATGGGGTGACCTTGCGCACTCTTTTGGTGCGCTTTGGTGCTGCTGAAAGTGGATAGATGGAATCGCAAGCCGCGCCCAAGATAGTCGCCAACGCGCCACAGGGGAAGGGGCGGAAGATGAAACCCGCCCTCCCCGGCGTCTACAAAACCAATAACGAGGTCTTTATGAACGCCCCTTTCGATCAGCTGTTCACCTGGCTGAAAGATCACAAGATTACCGAAGTCGAATGCGTGGTCAGCGACCTGACCGGCATCGCCCGCGGCAAGATTGCACCGACCAACAAGTTCCTGCATGAGCGCGGCATGCGCCTGCCGGAGAGCGTGCTGCTGCAAACGGTAACCGGGGATTTTGTCGACGACGACATCTACTACGACCTGCTCGATCCGGCCGACATCGACATGGTGTGCAAACCGGTTTCCGATGCCGTGTATGTCATTCCGTGGGCCATCGAGCCGACCGCCATCGTCATCCACGACACCTTCGACAAGTTTGGCAATCCGATCGAACTGTCGCCGCGCAACGTGCTGAAGAAAGTCCTGCAGCTCTACACCGACAAGGGCTGGAAGCCGATTGTCGCGCCGGAAATGGAGTTCTACCTGACCCAGCGCTGTGAAGATCCGGACCTGCCGCTCAAGGCACCGCTGGGTCGTTCGGGTCGTGCGGAAAGCGGTCGCCAGTCATTCTCGATCGATGCCGCCAACGAATTCGATCCGCTGTTTGAAGACGTCTACGACTGGTGCGAACTGCAAGGCCTGGATCTCGACACGCTGATCCACGAAGACGGCCCGGCGCAGATGGAAATCAACTTCCGCCATGGCGATGCATTGGATCTGGCCGACCAGATCACCGTGTTCAAACGCACCCTGCGCGAAGCAGCGCTCAAGCACAATGTCACTGCGACGTTCATGGCCAAACCGATCGGCGACGAGCCCGGCAGCGCCATGCACTTGCACCAGAGTGTGGTCGAGATCGCGACGGGTCAGCCGATCTTTGCCGATGCCGAGGGCAACATGAGCGAACTGTTCCGGCATCACATCGGTGGCCTGCAGAAGTACATCCCGAAAGTGCTGCCGATGTTCGCGCCGAACGTCAATTCGTTCCGCCGCTTCCTGCCGGACACCTCGGCGCCGGTCAACGTCGAATGGGGTGAAGAGAACCGCACGGTGGGCCTGCGTGTGCCGACTTCCGGGCCTGAATCGATGCGCGTGGAGAACCGCTTGCCCGGCGCCGACGCCAACCCGTATCTGGCGATTGCCGCGAGCCTGCTGTGCGGCTACATCGGCATGGTCGAGAAGATCGAGCCGAGCGCGGCGGTCGAAGGCCGGGCCTACGAACGGCGCAATCTGCGCCTGCCCATCACCATCGAAGAAGCCCTGACGCAGATGGAAGAGTGCCCGAAGGTCGCCGAGTACCTGGGCAGCAAATTCGTCCGCGGCTACGTCGCGGTCAAACGCGCCGAGCATGAAAACTTCAAGCGCGTGATCAGCTCGTGGGAGCGGGAGTTCCTGCTGCTCAGCGTCTGACGGCGAGCCCGTCCCTGTGGGAGCGAGCCTGCTCGCGAAGACGGCCGCACAGTTGATCGTTCCCACGCTTCCGCGTGGGAATGCATCACGGGACGCTCTGCGTCCCATTCAAAGCCGAACGCCGAGCGTCCGTTGCGGCATTCCCACGCAGAGCGTGGGAACGATCATTACAAGAAGAGGTGTCGAAATGCGTCTATTGAAATCCGTACTCCCGGTCGCACTGAGCGTGCTGTTCAGTGCCGTAGCCCACGCCGAGCCCCAGGTCAGTGTCTACAATTGGACCGACTACATCGGCGAAACCACCCTCGCCGACTTCCAGAGCAAGACCGGGATCAAGGTGATCTACGACGTCTTCGACTCCAACGAAACCCTTGAAGGCAAACTCCTCGCCGGCCGCACCGGTTACGACGTGGTAGTGCCGTCCAACCACTTCCTCGCCCGTCAGGTAAAGGCCGGCGCGTTCATGAAGCTCGATCGTTCACAGTTACCAAACTGGAAGAACCTTGACCCGAAACTGCTTGAATTGCTTGAGAAAAATGATCCCGGCAATGCGCACTCGGTTCCCTATCTGTGGGGCACCAACGGCATCGGTTACAACGTCGACAAGGTCAAGCAAGTGCTCGGCATCGACCACATCGACTCCTGGGCCGTGCTGTTCGAACCCGAAAATCTGAAGAAGCTCAGCCAGTGCGGCGTGTCGATGATGGATTCCGCCGACGAAGTCTTCCCGGCCATCCTCAACTACATGGGCATGGACCCGCGTAGTGAAAACCCTGAAGACTACAAAAAGGCCGAAGCCAAGCTGCTGAGCATCCGTCCGTACATCACCTATTTCCATTCCTCCAAGTACGTGTCGGACCTGGCCAATGGCGACATCTGCGTTGCGTTCGGTTACTCCGGCGATGTGTTCCAGGCAGCCAACCGCGCCAAGGAAGCCAAGAACGGCGTGAATATCGCTTACGCCATCCCCAAGGAAGGCGCCAACCTGTGGTTCGATCTGCTGGCGATCCCAGCCGACGCGAGCAACGCCAAAGAGGCACACGCCTTCATCAATTACCTGCTCGATCCGCAGGTGATCGCCAAAGTCAGCGCCACCGTCGGCTACGCCAATCCGAACCCGGCGGCCAAGCCGTTCATGGATGAGGAACTGGTCAACAATCCTGAGGTTTACCCGCCGCAGTCGGTGCTCGACAAACTCTACATTTCCTCGACCCCGCCCCAGGCGATCATGCGTCTGATGACCCGGTCGTGGAGCAAAGTGAAGTCGAACAAATGAATCAGCACAGCGCACAACACACCGGCTCTTATTACGCCGCTTCTGCGCGGGCGAGCACGCCCTACCCTGCGCTGGATGGTGATTTGCTTGCTGATGTCTGCGTAATCGGTGGCGGCTTCACTGGCGTCAATACCGCGATTGAGCTGGCGCAGCGCGGTCTGTCGGTGGTGTTGCTCGAGGCGCGACGTATCGGCTGGGGCGCCAGCGGGCGCAATGGCGGTCAGCTGATTCGCGGTATCGGCCATGAAGTCGAGGGGTTCGCTCGCTACGTTGGCCAGGACGGCGTGCGCTATTTACAGCGCGCCGGTATCGATTCGGTGGAGCTGGTGCGCCAGCGCATCACTGACAACGCCATCGCCTGTGATCTGCGCTGGGGCTTTTGCGAACTGGCCAACACCGCCGCGCAATTCGCCGCGTTCAAGCAGGAACAGGACAGCCTCGCCGAACTCGACTATGCCCACGAAACCAGGCTGGTCGGGCCGGAACAGATCCGGCAGCAAGTGGTCGACGCCGGTGTGTACGCCGGCGGATTGATCGACATGGGTTCGGGGCACTTGCATCCGCTTGATCTGGTGCAAGGTGAGGCGCGTCTCGCGGCATCGCTGGGCGTGCGTATCTTTGAGCAGAGTCCGGTGCTGGAAATCTTCCATGGCCCGACCGTCGAGGTGCGCTGCGCCACCGGTTCAGTGCGCGCCGGCAGTCTGGTGCTTGGTTGCAACGCGCATCTGGATGACCTCGAGCCGAAACTCAGCGGCAAAGTTCTGCCCGCTGGCAGTTACATCATTGCCACCGAGCCGCTGGACGAAAGCCGTGCCGCGCAGTTGATTCCACAGAACCTGGCGCTGTGCGATCAAAAAGTCGGACTGGACTATTACCGACTCTCGGCTGATCGACGGTTGCTGTTTGGCGGCGCTTGTCATTATTCCGGGCGCGATCCGGCGGACATCGCCGCCTATATGCGCCCGAAAATGCTCAAGGTGTTCCCGCAACTGGCCGATTTGCGAATCGACTACCAATGGGGCGGCAAGATCGGCATTACCGCCAATCGCTTCCCCCAGGTTGGCCGACTCAAACAGCACCCGAACGTGTTTTACGCGCAGGGTTATTCCGGCCATGGCCTCAACGTCACGCACTGGTGCGCGAAGTTGTTGGGCGAAGCCATTCATGCCGGGCACAGCCAGGGCATGGACGTGTTCAGCGGCGTGCCGCACATGACCTTCCCCGGTGGCCCGGCCTTGCGTTCGCCGCTGCTGGCGCTGGGCATGTTCTGGTATCGCCTGCGCGAAATGCTCGGCTGAGCCCGCCACGACTCTGGCCCCTGTAGGAGCTGCCGAAGGCTGCGATCTTGGGACGCAGAGCGTCCCGGGCGGCATTCCCACGCAGAGCATGGGAACGATCAGGTCGCAGTGTTCGGCAACTCCTTGCACCGCAATCGCGTCCCACGCCAGCTATACACATTTGCTCTATCGCCAAGCACTTCTATATTGATGAGGTGCTTTTGCGTTCCTGACGCTCAGTGCCCGATAAATTGAGGAGGACATGGATGAAGTCGTCAGCCAGCGATGAGCCGCTAGCACCCGGTCAAGCGCCGATCAAAACCCGCCGTTTCGCGATTTCACTGGTATGGATCGTGCCGATTGTGGCGGTGCTGGTCGGGATTTCGTTGGTGATTCACAACATCCTTCAAGAAGGCCCGGTCATCACCGTTACCTTCAAGACCGGCGATGGTCTGACCGCAAACAAGACCGAAGTCAGATACCGCAACGTGGTCATCGGCCATGTCTCCGACGTTGAACTGGCCAACGACCATAGACACGTCAACGCCACGATCAAACTGGCCAAGCAAGCCGAAGCCTTCACCCGCGAGGATTCGCAATTCTGGGTGGTGCGTCCGCGCATTGGCGCCGGCGGCGTCTCGGGCATCGATACACTGCTGTCGGGCGATTACATCGGCGCCGACATTGGTCAAGCCAATACCCGCTCAAAAAACTTCAAAGGTCTGGAGAACCCGCCGCCGATCACCTACGGCGAACCGGGCAAACGCTTTACGCTGCACACCGCAGACCTTGGCTCGCTGGACATCGGCTCCCCCGTTTATTACCGCAAGATTCCGGTTGGCCAGGTCGTGTCCTACGCGCTGGACCCGGACGGCAAAGGCGTCAATATCGAAGTATTCGTGCATTCGCCCAACGATGCCTACGTCACCGAAAATACCCGCTTCTGGAACGCCAGTGGCATCGACATCAATGTCGGCGCCAACGGCTTTGCGGTGAAAACCGAGTCGCTGTCGACCCTGCTGGTGGGCGGCATCGCTTTCCGCGCCCCGGACTACAGCCCCGACGATAAGCCGGCCAGCGACGACAAGAGTTTCGAGCTGTTTGCCAACCAGACCGCCGCCCTCGCCCCGCCCGACGGCAAGGCGCAATACCTGGCGCTGCGGTTTGATCAGGCCTTGCGCGGCCTCAAGGTGGATGCGCCTGTCGAGTTTCTCGGTATCGAAATCGGCCGGGTGGTGGCGGTCAATCTCGACTTTGACGAGGTCAAACGCACCTTTCCAGTGAATGTCGGCATTGTCATTTATCCGCAGCGACTCGGCCGTGCCCACGCGAAGATTCTCAAGACCTACCATGGCGACGAAAACGACGAGGCCACCGGCGCGCGCCTGATCGGCACGTTCATTGAAAATGGCCTGCGCGCCCAGGCCCGCAATGGCAACCTGCTCACCGGTCAGTTGTATATTTCGCTGGATTTCTACCCCAAAGCGCCGAAAGTCGCGTTCGACCCCAAGGCACGGCCGGTCACCATTCCGACCGTTCCCGGCAGCCTCGAACAGTTGCAGGAAAAACTCGAGGCGATGGTGAACAAGATCAACGCATTGCCGGTTGAACGCATCGCCAGCAACCTCGACGGCAATCTGGTCGAGCTGCGCAAGGGCCTGAAGCAGTTCAACGCCAGGACTCTGCCGGGTGTACAGAGCACCCTCGCCGATGTCAGCAAGACCTTGCAGTCCGCCAATGCGACCCTCGCCGAGGATTCACCGCAACGCGAGCAACTCACCGAGACCCTCGACGAGCTCGGGCGCATGTCGCGCTCGTTGCGAGAGCTGTCGGATTACCTCGGTCGCCACCCTGAGTCGCTGATTCGCGGGCGTCCCGACAACGCCGCGCCGCTGGACCTCAAAGGACCGCCACGCAATTGAGCACAGGAGCTGAATCCATGGCTTTACCGTTGAAGATCACCGTGCTCGCTGCCTTCGTGCTGCTGACTGCGTGCCGTAGCGACCCGATCAGCTTTCACACACTGACCCCGGCGCAACCGGGTGCCAGCCGCAACGGCGCCGACATCGCCATCGAAAGCATCAGCGTGCCGCCACAGGTCGATCGCGCGCAGATTGTGATTCGCCAGGGCAACAGCGGCGTGGCGATTCTGGAAACCGATTGGTGGAGCGCCACCCTTGCCGATGAGTTGCGCGGCGCGCTGATCGATCAATTGAGCAGCGGTGTCGGCCAGCAGCGCGCCTCCGTGCGTATCGACGTGCAGCGCTTCGATTCGATTCCCGGCCAGTACGCCTTGATCGACGTGAAATGGCGAGTGCGTCCGCTGGGTGCTGAAGACGCGGCGCTACTGACCTGTCGCTCGGTGTTGCAGACGCCTTCAGGGCCAAGCATCGAAGAGCTGGTGACTGCGCAACAGAACAACGTCAAACGGCTTGCTGCACAAATCACTCAGGCTGCGACGGCCGCGCGCAATTGCCCTTCATCGGGCTAAACGCGTCACAAATCGAAGCGATCCACCGCCCGCCGCCGCTCGTTGTCATCGCGCACATCGTAGTTGGCGGTCGTCTGGATATTGCTGTGATGCGCGAGTTTCTGCGCGATCGACAGGTCGTGCTCTTCGATCACCCGGGTGATAAATGAACGCCGAAAATCGTGGGGCATGATTTTCACCCCGACCTGCGTACCGCGCTGGCGGGCGATGTAGTAAATCGCGTGTTTGGTAATGCGCTCGCGGGTGATGTGGCTGCCCCGGCGTATGCGATTGAACAGGAATGCATCGTCGCTCTCGCCTTCCTTGAGCTGTGAACGACGCAGTTCCAGCCAGGCATCGAGCTTGGCAAAGGCCCAGGCCGGCGCGTACTTGATCAGCTGTTTGTTGCCCTTGCCGGTGACGGTCAGGCTGCGCTCTTTGAAGTCGACTTGACTCAGATCCAGATCCACCGATTCCGACTTGCGCATGCCGGTGCCATACAGCAACGCTATCACCGCCGCATCACGCAAGCCCTGCGGGCGCGGGTCGGCAGCGCAGACTTCCATCAGTTCGTGGATCAGCGTGCGCTTGAGGTTGCGCCCTTGGGACAGCCGCGTGCCAGCTATGCCCTTGACCGAACGCATCTTCAACAGGTGATCCTGGCTGATCAGGCTCATGCGCCACGCCTCGTTCATCACCCCGCGCACGGCATTGACGTACAGCGACGAGGTGTTCGGTGCATAACCGTCGGCACGCAAAGCGGCGACCAGCGCCACCACGTCTTCCGGTTGCAGGCCGTGCCAGGGGATTTCTTCGATATCGACGTCCTCGAAACCGAGGCGGTCAGCGGCATCTTGCAGCACATAGCGCATGGTCAACTGGCTGGAAGGTGCCAGTCGCGCCAGGTAAACGGTCAGCGGATTGCTGGTGGACGGTGCAGGTTGGGTACTCGACAAATCACTCAAACGAAACGGCCTTGAAATAAAAAACGATTCAACAAAAACAATAAATGCATGAAATGAAACGCAAAAAAACGGCGTGACTCAATGACAGGGGTTACCGCGAAAGGCCGACAACCTGCCGTTCGAGGCCGTAAAAGTCAATCGGGCATTCCCCGAACGGTCTGTTTGCTGCTTTATCAGCACGGTAGGCGAACTGAAACATCGCGCTCTTATGTTCGATGCAGGGACTGCGAACAGGAGTGCGGCATGAAGATCACGGTATTTGGCAGTGGTTATGTCGGTCTGGTGCAAGCGGCGGTGCTGGCCGAGGTCGGTCACGACGTGGTGTGCATGGATGTCGACGCGCAGAAAATCGAGCAGTTACGCCAGGGCCACGTCAGTATTTTCGAGCCGGGGCTGGCCAGCCTGGTGCGTGAGGGCCTGGATTCGCAGCGCCTGCAATTCACTACTGATGAGCGGTTTGCGGTGTTGCATGGGCGGGTGGCGTTCATCGCGGTGGGCACGCCGTCACGCGAGGACGGCTCGGCGGACCTGCGCTACGTGCTGTCGGTCGGCGACGCGATTGCCCGGCATCGCCAGCAGCCATTGATCGTGGTGGAAAAGTCCACGGTGCCGGTGGGCACGGGCGACGCTTTGCGCAGCCACATCGAAAAAGCCCTGATCAAGATTGGCCGCCTGCTGCAGTTCGATATTGTCTCCAACCCGGAATTTCTCAAGGAAGGTTCAGCGGTTGCTGATTGCCGGCGGCCGGATCGTATCGTCATCGGTTGCGAAGGCGCTGAAGTGCGCGATGTGATGCGCGATCTGTACGCGCCATTCAACCGCAACCATGACCGCATCCTGTTCATGGACCTGCGCAGCGCCGAGCTGACCAAATACGCCGCCAACTGCATGCTGGCGACCAAGATCAGCTTCATCAACCAGATCGCCGAACTCGCCGAGCACCTCGGCGCGGACATCGAATCAGTACGCCAGGGCATCGGTGCCGATACGCGGATTGGCTATCACTTTATCTACCCGGGTTGCGGCTACGGCGGTTCGTGTTTTCCCAAGGACATGCGCGCGTTGATTCACAGTGCCGAACAGGCGCATTGCTCCAGTGATCTGCTGCAAGCGGTAGAAGCCATCAACCAGCGGCAGAAGCACAAGCTGTTTGAACGCATCAACGCGTTCTACCGTGGTGACTTGCGCGGCAGGACCTTTGCCTTGTGGGGCCTGGCGTTCAAGCCCAACACCGACGACATGCGCGACGCGCCGAGCCGGGTTCTGCTCGAAGATTTATGGGCCGCCGGGGCCAGCGTGCGCGCGTTTGATCCGGAAGCCATGGTGGAAACCCAGAATCTCTATCCAAATGAATCAAAACTGATGCTGATGGGCACGCCGGAATCGGTACTGGCCGGCGCCGATGCGCTGATCATCTGCACCGAATGGCAACAGTTCAAAGCCCCGGATTTCGAGCTGATCAAACAGCGCCTCAACAGCCCGGTGATCTTTGACGGCCGCAACTTGTACGACGCCGAGCGTCTGGCGCGCAATGGTTTCCAGTATTTCCCGATGGGGCGCGGTGAATCGTGCAAGTTGCCGATCACCTTGCGGCAGAGGCCGGCGGCTTCGGATGTGGCTTGAACTGGCCCTGAGGGAGTCATTGCAAATTGTGAGCTACACAGACCTTGTGGGAGCGAGCCTGCTCGCGAATACGGTATGTCAGCGACATTAGAGGTGACTGATCCGCCGCCTTCGCGAGCAGGCTCGCTCCCACAGGGAAATCATGTGCTCCGAGGGACGCTGGTGTATCAGCTTGACCGGTGGCGGCTGCCCAGAGAGGATGGCGTTCGCCAGCCATTCCGAATAAGGACATTCCCCCTCCGTGGCCATGTATTCGCCGTTCATTCGCCGGTTGATGATCAGCTCGCTGACCGTGGTCATCAGCCGCGCCCTGGTCAGTCCGTTGCTGACGCTGTTCCTCAGCAACAAGCTTGGCCTCAATCCGCAGGATGTCGGCTTGCTGCTCGGCATCGCCGTGTTCAGCGCCACGCTGCTGTCGCTGTACGGCGGCTACATCATCGACAAGCTGGACAAGCGCCAGTTGCTGATTGTGGCCATGCTCTCCAGCGGTATCGGCCTGATCCTGCTGACCTTCGCGCAGAATCTCTATCTGGTCACCGTGGTGCTGGTCATCAGCGAAACCGCGTCGGCGCTGTTCCTCATCGGCTCCAAGGCGATCCTCAGTGAAAACCTGCCGGTGGGCCAGCGGGTCAAGGCGTTTTCCCTCAATTACACGCTGACCAATATCGGCTACGCCGTCGGCCCGATGATTGGCGTGGTGATTGCCGGGGTGCAGCCGTCCGCGCCGTTCATCGTTGCCGGCGCGATCGCCATTGGCAGTATTTTTCTGCTGCTCGGCGCAGTCCGCGATGTGCGTCCGATAACAGCCGCCAGCGCGCCGCAGAGTTTTCTCAACACGCTGATGATCCTGAAAAACGACCGCACCATGGTGCTGTTCACCCTTGGCTGCCTGCTCAGCACGTTGGTGCACGGGCGCTTCACCCTGTACCTGTCGCAATACCTGCTGGTCACCCACACCCAACAACAGACCCTGGACACCATGGCCGCCCTGCTCGCCTGCAACGCAATCACAGTGATCCTGCTGCAATACCAGGTCGGTCGCTGGCTCAGTCGCGAACACCTGCGTCACTGGATTGCCGGCGGCACTGCGCTGTTCATCGTCGGGTTGATTGGCTTCAGTGTGGCGGACAGCCTGCTCGGCTGGTGCCTGGCGATGTTCATCTTCACCTTGGGAGAGATGATCATTTACCCGGCAGACTTCCTCTTCGTCGACACCCTCGCCCCGGAGACACTGCGCGGCAGCTACTACGGCGCGCAGAACCTGGCGGCACTCGGCGGTGGGGCGAGCCCGGTGCTGTGCGGGTTTCTGCTGATGCATACGCCGGCGCCGAGCATGTTCTACGCCCTGAGCGGCTTGGCGGCGCTGGGCGGTTATCTATGCTTCGTCAGCGCGCGGCGCACCCGTTCAGTGCAAAAATAGTGCACTAAAACTGCATTTATATGAATTTGTCAGCATCGAGTTTGATCGGCAAACTACGCGCGTTCCTCCCCCAATGTTGGAACGCTTCGAGGGCTTTCCGGATATGCCGGACAAGTCCTTTTTTTTGCCCCGGATTTTTGTAAAGGATCAGTTCTACATGCTTGCTCGCTGGTTGCCCGCTGCCATCAACACCCGCCCCACTGAATGGAGCCGTGCCGCGATCGGCATGGCCTTGGGCACGCTGTTCAGTGTGTGGATGTGCGCGCAGGTGTTCGGCCATGACGTTGCCTTTCACCTGATCGGCCCGCTCGGCGCTTCGGCGGTGTTGCTGTTCGCCGTGTCCTCGGGCGCCCTCGCCCAGCCATGGTCGATTCTTGGCGGCTACCTGTGTGCTGGCGTGGTCGCCTTGCTGGTCGCCCATGTGCTTGGCCGTACGCTGGGCAGCGCCTGCCTCGCCGCCGGCATGGCGGTGATCCTGATGTGCTGGCTGCGTTGCCTGCACCCACCGGCCGGTGCCTTGGCGTTGACACTGGTGCTGGCCGACCCTGCGACCATCGCCATGGACTGGAAAGCCATGGAGCCGGTCATGCTAGGCGCGCTGTGCATGCTCGTCAGCGCGCTGGCCTATAACAACCTCACCCGCATCCGTTATCCGAAACGCGCTGCCGACCCGGCACCGCCAGTGGTCCCGGTCGACCGCCAGGCGATCACCGTCGAAGACTTGAAACTGGCGCTGGCCGACATGGAAGCCTTCATCGACGTCACCCCCGAAGACCTCGAACGCCTGATTCACGCCAGCGAACTGCACGCCAAGCGCCGCAGCATTACCGAAACGTTCAGATGATCCCTTTGTAGGAGCTGACGAGTGCAACGAGGCTGCGATCTGTTGATTTCAAAAAACAAGATCAAAAGATCGCAGCCTCGTTGCACTCGTCAGCTCCTACACGGAAAGCGGCGCTAGGAGAAAAACGCAGATTCCCCCTGCACATATCCCCGTTGTACACGACAAATTTGCACTGTTACGATCCGCTAACGCCCGCGCGCGGGCTTTTCGAATAAAGACAATAAAAAGCAGGGAGTTACAGATGACAGCTCAGGCTTCATCCCGGCGGACCCCGTCCATGGATGCCATACCAAACGACGTGCTGGCCGAGGTGCGCAATCATATCGGCCACCTGACCCTCAACCGCCCTGCGGGCCTCAATGCAATTACCCTGGACATGGTGCGTCTGCTGCAACAGCAGCTCGATGCCTGGGCGTCTGACGCCGATGTGCACGCCGTGGTATTGCGCGGTGCCGGGGAAAAGGCTTTTTGCGCCGGTGGTGATATTCGTTCGCTATACGACAGCTACAAGAGCGGCGACACGCTGCACGAAGATTTCTTCGTCGAGGAATACGCCCTCGACCTGACGATTCATCACTACCGCAAACCGGTGCTGGCCCTGATGGACGGTTTCGTCCTCGGCGGTGGCATGGGCCTGGTACAAGGCGCCGATCTGCGCGTGGTCACCGATAAGAGCCGACTAGCGATGCCGGAAGTGGCCATCGGTTATTTCCCCGACGTCGGCGGCAGTTATTTCCTGCCACGCATTCCCGGTGAACTGGGGATTTATCTGGGCGTCAGCGGCGTGCAGATTCGCGCGGCCGATGCGCTGTACTGCGGCCTCGCCGACTGGTATCTGGAAAGCAGCAAACTGGCCCTGCTCGACGAGAAACTCGATCAGATGGAGTGGCAGGACACGCCGCTGAAGTCGCTGCAGAACCTGCTGGCCAAGCACGCCGTACAAACCCTGCCGGATGCCCCACTTGAGGCGCTGCGCCCGGCCATCGACCACTTCTTCGCCCTGCCCGACGTGCCGAGCATGATCGAGCAATTGCGCGCCGTCACTGTCGCCGACAGCCACGAATGGGCGGTCACCACGGCGGATCTGCTGGAAACCCGCTCGCCGCTGGCCATGGCCGTGACCCTGGAAATGCTCCGTCGCGGCAGGCACCTGAGTCTGGAGAATTGCTTTGCGCTGGAGCTGCATCTGGACCGCCAGTGGTTTGCCCGTGGCGACCTGATCGAAGGCGTGCGCGCCCTGTTGATCGACAAGGACAAGTCACCGCGCTGGAACCCGCCGACCGTCGCTGCACTGGACGCTGCGCAGGTGGCGAGCTTCTTCCATGGTTTTGATGAGAGCGGGAGCTGAGTCATGCACGATCTCGAACTGACTGAAGAACAAGTGATGATCCGCGACATGGCCCGGGATTTTGCCCGTGGCGAAATCGCGCCCCACGCCCAGGCCTGGGAAAAGGCCGGCTGGATCGACGACGCGCTGGTGGCGAAGATGGGTGAGCTGGGCCTGCTCGGCATGGTTGTGCCGGAAGAGTGGGGCGGCACCTACGTCGATTACGTCGCCTATGCCCTGGCCGTCGAGGAAATTTCCGCCGGCGATGGCTCGACCGGCGCGTTCATGAGCATTCACAACTCGGTAGGCTGCGGCCCGGTGCTCAACTACGGCAGCGACGAACAGAAACAGACCTGGCTGGCCGATCTGGCCAGTGGGCAGACCATCGGTTGCTTCTGTCTGACCGAACCCCAGGCCGGCTCCGAAGCACACAACCTGCGCACCCGCGCCGAACTGCGCGACGGCCAATGGGTGATCAACGGTGCCAAGCAATTTGTCAGCAATGGCAAGCGGGCGAAACTGGCGATCGTCTTCGCGGTAACCGATCCGGATCTCGGCAAAAAAGGCCTGTCAGCGTTTCTGGTGCCCACCGACACACCGGGTTTCATCGTCGATCGCACCGAACACAAAATGGGCATCCGTGCTTCCGACACCTGCGCGGTGACTCTGAACAACTGCAGCATCCCCGAGGCCAATCTGCTCGGCGAGCGTGGCAAGGGCCTGGCGATTGCCCTGTCCAACCTTGAAGGCGGACGCATCGGCATCGCCGCGCAGGCATTGGGTATCGCCCGGGCGGCGTTTGAAGCGGCGCTGGCATACTCGAAAGACCGGGTGCAATTCGACAAGCCGATCATCGAGCACCAGAGCATCGCCAATCTGCTGGCTGACATGCACATGCAGATCAATGCTGCGCGGTTGCTGATTTTGCATGCGGCGCGGCTGAGGACGGCGGGCAAACCATGCTTGTCCGAGGCTTCGCAGGCCAAGCTGTTCGCGTCGGAAATGGCCGAGAAGGTCTGTTCGTCGGCGATCCAGATTCATGGCGGCTATGGCTATCTGGAGGACTACCCGGTCGAGAAGTACTACCGCGATGCGCGGATTACCCAGATCTATGAAGGGTCGAGCGAGATACAGCGGATGGTGATTGCGCGGGATTTGAAGAACTATCAGTTGTAATGGCGTTGGCCCTACCCCTCACCCCAGCCCTCTCCCCAGGGAGAGGGAGCCGACCGAGTCGGTTACGGATTCAGCGGCAACCTTTCAGGTCGGCGTAATTCGCCCATATCACGCGGTCAGTCCCCTCTCCCCAGGGAGAGGGAGCCGACCGGGTCGGTTACGGATTCAGCGGCAACTTTTCAGGTCGGCGTAATTCGCCCATATCACGCGGTCAGTCCCCTCTCCCTGGGGAGAGGGCTAGGGTGAGGGGCTTTTGAAGCTCACACACTATTTGCCTTGGAATGCAGCCTCACGCTTGGCAATAAACGCCGCCATCCCTTCCTTCTGATCCTGCGTCGCAAACGCGGCATGAAACACCCGCCGCTCGAAACGCACGCCTTCGCTCAGGTTGACCTCGAACGCCCGATTCACGCTCTCCTTGATCATCATCGCAATCGGCAATGACTTGCCGGCGATCACCGCTGCAACTTTCAGCGCCTCATCAAGCAGCTCATCGCTCGGCACGATGCGCGCGACGATGCCGCAGCGCTCGGCTTCCACCGCGTCGATCATGCGCCCGCTCAGGCACATTTCCATGGCCTTGGCTTTGCCCACCGCGCGGGTCAGGCGCTGGGTGCCGCCCATGCCTGGCAGCACGCCGAGATTGATTTCCGGCTGGCCGAATCTGGCGTTGTCGCCAGCAAGAATGAAGTCGCACATCAGCGCCAGTTCACAGCCGCCGCCGAGGGCGAAACCATTGACCGCCGCAATGATCGGCTTGCGCCGGTTGGCGACGCGATCGCTGTCGCTGAACAGATCGTCCATGTAGATCTGCGGATAGGTCAGCTCAGCCATTTCCTTGATGTCCGCGCCGGCAGCGAAAGCTTTTTTCGAACCGGTGAGGACGATGCAGCCGATATGCCCATCGGCTTCCAGCGTATCGAGCGCGTGATTCACTTCGCTGACCAGTTGCGCGTTCAGCGCGTTCAGCGCCTGCGGCCGGTTGAGGGTGATCAGGCCGACGCGGTCGCGGGTTTCCAGCAGAATCGTTTCGTAAGTCATGAATAAAATTCCTTGTCAGAGATTGCGCGAAATGACCATGCGCTGAATGTCGCTGGTGCCTTCGTAGATCTGGCAGACGCGCACGTCGCGGTAGATGCGTTCCAGCGGGAAGTCGTTGAGGTAACCGTAACCGCCGAGGGTTTGCAAGGCCATGGAACAGACCTTCTCGGCCATTTCCGAGGCGAACAGCTTGGCCATCGACGCCTCCACCAGCGCCGGTTGGCCGCTGTCGCGCAAGGCTGCGGCGTAATGCACCATCTGCCGGGCAACGGCAATTTGCGTTGCCATGTCCGCCAGGCGAAACGCCACGGCCTGATGCTCGATGATCGGCTTGCCGAAGGTGTCACGCTCACGGGCATAGTCGCGGGCGGCTTCGAACGCAGCGCGGGCCATACCGACAGCTTGTGAGGCGATACCGACGCGGCCGCCTTCGAGGTTGGCCAAGGCGATCTTGTAGCCCTCGCCCTCCTCGCCCAGCCGATTGGCCACCGGCACTTTCACATCTTCGAAGAGGATCTGGCAGGTGTCGGAGGCGTGCTGGCCGAGTTTGTCTTCGACCCGCGCGACTTTGTAGCCGGGCGAGTCGGTCGGCACGATAAACGCGCTGATCCCGCGCTTGCCGGCGCTCGGGTCGGTCACGGCAAACACGATCACGATGCCGGCGTTCTGCCCGGAGGTGATGAACTGTTTGCAACCGTTGAGCACGTAGTGATCGCCGTCCAGCCGGGCGCGGGTTTTCAGGCTGCTGGCATCGGAACCGGCCTGCGGTTCGGTCAGCGCGAAGGCGCCGAGCATGGCGCCGCTGGCCAATGGTTTGAGGAAGCGCTCGCGTTGGTCGTCATTGCCGAACTTGAGAATCGGCACACAGCCGACCGAGTTGTGCACGCTCATGATCGTCGAGCAGGCACCGTCGCCGGCGGCGATTTCTTCCAGGGCCATGGCGTACGCGAGGTAGCCAGTTTCACAGCCGCCCCACTGCTCCGGCACGAGCATGCCGAAGAAGCCCAGCTCGGCCATCTCGGCGATGGCTTCCTTGGGGAAACGGTGCTCGCGATCCCACTCGGCGGCGAACGGCTTGAGCCGCTCCTCGGCAAACTGCCGGGCCATGTCGCGGATCTGGGTTTGGTCTTCGTTGGGGATCATGGTGATTCCTTGAATGTCAGTCGCACAACAGTCCCCTGTAGGAGCTGCCGAAGGCTGCGATCTTTTGATCTTGATCCTGATTGTGAAAGCAAGATCAAGAGATCGCAGCCTCGTTGCACTCGTCAGCTCCTACAGCGAACTGTGTGGATCAGTAAACGCATTCCACAGCCATGGCCGTGGCCTCTCCGCCGCCAATGCAGATCGCTGCAATGCCGCGCTTGAGTTGTTTCTGCCGCAGCGCCGCGAGCAACGTCACCAGGATCCTCGCCCCCGATGCGCCGATCGGATGGCCCAGCGCGCAGGCGCCGCCGTGCACGTTGAGCTTGTCGTGGGGAATCTCCAGGTGCGTCATCGCCGCCATGCCGACCACGGCAAACGCTTCGTTCACTTCAAACAGATCCACTTGATCCAGCGCCCAACCGGTCTTCTTCACCAGTTTCTTGATCGCGCCAATCGGTGCGGTGGGAAACAAGCCGGGGGTATCAGCGAACGCAGCGTGGCCATGAATCACCGCCAGCGCTTTGAGGCCCAGTTGCTGCGCGTGGGACTGGCGCATCAGCACCAACGCCGCCGCGCCGTCGGAAATCGAGCTGGAGTTGGCTGCGGTGACCGTGCCGCCCTCGCGGAACGCCGGTTTCAGCGAGGCAACCTTGTCGAGTTTGGCTTTTGGCGGCTGCTCATCGTTGCTGATCACCACCTGCTCTTTGCCGACGGTCACCGTCAGTGGGACGATTTCGTCCTTGAAGCTGCCATCCTTGATCGCCTGTTGCGCGCGGGTGGTCGAGGCAATGGCGAAAGCGTCCTGCGCTTCGCGACTGAAGCTGTTGGCCTCGGCGCAATCCTCGGCGAAGGTGCCCATCAGGCGCCCCTTGTCGTAAGCGTCTTCGAGGCCGTCGAGGAACATCGAATCGAGCACGCGGCCATGGCCCATGCGATAGCCGGCGCGGGCGCGATCAAGCAGGTACGGCGAGTTGGACATGCTTTCCATACCGCCGGCAATCACCACGTCGGCGCTGCCGGCAAGCAGCATATCGTGGGCCATGATGGTGGTTTGCATGCCCGAGCCGCACATCTTGTTGACCGTGGTGCAGCGCGTCGATTTATCCAGCCCGGCACCCAGCGCAGCCTGACGTGCGGGCGCCTGGCCGAGGCCGGCAGGCAGTACGCAGCCGAACAGCACTTCATCAACCGCGTCGCTGGCGACACCGGCGCGTTCGACCGCAGCCTTGATCGCCGCCGCGCCGAGTTGCGGTGCGGTAAGGCTTTTCAGCTCACCTTGAAAACCGCCCATTGGTGTGCGGACAGCGCTGACGATAACAATCGGATCATTGGACATAGTCATGACTAATCCTCCTTACTTGGCGGCCATGCGCAAGGCGCCGTCGAGACGGATCACCTCGCCGTTGAGCATGCTGTTTTCGATGATGTGGCGCACCAGCGCGGCGTATTCGGCAGGCTTGCCCAGGCGCGGCGGGAACGGCACACCCGCGGCCAGCGAGTCGCGCACTTCCGGGGTCATGCCATCCATCATCGGCGTTTCGAAAATGCCCGGTGCGATGGTCATCACGCGGATGCCGAAGCGCGCCAGCTCGCGGGCGGCCGGCAGGGTCAGGCTGGCGATCGCGCCTTTGGATGCCGAGTACGCGGCCTGGCCGATCTGGCCGTCGAACGCTGCGACCGAGGCGGTGTTGATGATCACACCACGCTCGCCATCAGCATTGGCTTCGCTCTCGGCAATGGCCGCAGCGGCCAGGCGCAGCATGTTGAAACTGCCGATCAGGTTGACGTTGATCACTTGCGCAAAGCTGCTGAGTGCGTGCGGGCCGTTCTTGCCGAGGATTTTTTCTCCACGGACGATACCCGCGCAGTTGATCAGACCGTTGAGGCTGCCGAATGCCGCGACAGTCGCCTGCACAGCGGCTTCGGCTGCCGCCTCATTGCTGATGTCGGCAACCACACTTTGCGCACCGAGGCGCTGGGCCTGCGCGGCGACGGCTTCGGCGTTCATGTCGACCAGCATGACTTTGGCGCCGGCACTGACCAGCAATTCAGCGCTGGCGGCACCAAGGCCGGAGGCGCCGCCGGTGACGATAAAAACCTTGTTCTCGATCTGCATGACGGTGTTTCCTTGGATTCAAGCTGAAACGTTGTGCGCCGCAGCCTCTTGAGCCTTGGCGATTTCCTGGTTGCGCAAGATAAAGCGCTGCAATTTGCCACTCGGGGTTTTGGGCAATTCGCTGACAAATTCGATTTCACGCGGGTACGAATGCGCGGCCAGACGCTTGCGCACGTGTTGGCGCAGCTCTTCGGCCAGCTCCGGCGCGGCGCGGTACTGCGCGCTCAGCACGACAAAGGCTTTGACCAGTTCGGTGCGTTCCGGGTCGGGTTTGCCGACGACCGCCGCCTCGACCACGGCCGGGTGTTCGATCAGCGCGCTCTCCACGTCGAACGGGCCGACGCGGTAGCCCGAAGTAGTGATCACATCATCACTGCGGCCGACGAAGCTGATGCTGCCGTCCGGGTTCCACTCCACGGTGTCGCCGCTCAGGTAGTAGTTGCCAACAAAGGCCTTGGTCGGCGCGCCTTCGTAGCCGCCGAACCAGCACATCGGCGACTGCGGGCGGTCGATGGCAAGAATGCCCGGCTGACCGACGCCGAGTTCGTTGTATTGCTCATCAAGCACGACGATGCGATGGCCCGGCGAAGCGAAACCAGCGGCGCCGACATGCACCGGGTGCTCAAGGCCGTGGTGGTTGCACAGCACCATGCCCAGTTCGGTCTGGCCGTAATGGTCGTGAATGACCACGCCGAGGTTATCGGCGAACCAGCGGATCACTTCCGGGTTCAGCGGCTCACCGGCGCTGCTGACGATGCGCAGTTTGCCCTTGATCGATCTGGCGAACTCCTCTCCCCCGGCTATCAGCAGGCGATAGGCAGTGGGCGAGCCGGTGAGATTGGTAATGCCGTATTTGTTGATCACCCGGCAGGTGCTTTCGAGGGTGAACGGGCCATCGTAGAAGGTAATGGGGTGGCCCAGCGCCAACGGCCCGGTCACGCCGAAATAAATGCCATAGGCCCAGCCCGGATCGGCGACATTCCAGAACGCGTCTGCAGGACGCAGGTCCACCGCATCGCGGGTGTAGCTCTGGAAGGCGACGATGGCTTTGAGCGGCACCGCCAAGGCTTTCGCAGGGCCAGTGGTGCCCGAGGTAAACATCAGCAGGAACGGGTCTTCGCCGGTCAGCAATACCGGCTCGCAGACATTGGAATGGTTGGCCAGCTCAGCCCAGAAACTGAAATCACCACGAACGATGCCCTGACCTTTGGCGCCACCAACGGTGACGATGGTCGGGCATGCGCTGACTTCACTGAGCTTGGGGCGATTGACCGCGTCGGTGACGACGACTTTCGCCCCGGAACTGTTCAGGCGATGTTCGAGGGCTTTGGGGCCGAACGCGGTGAATAGCGGCTGATACACCGCGCCGATGCGCCAGGTGGCGAGCACGGTGATGAGTAGTTCGACGTTGCGCGGTAGCAGGCCGGCGACTTTATCGCCCTTCTGCACACCCTGGGCGAGGAGGAAATTGGCGAAACGCGCGGCTTTGTCTTGCAGATCGGTGAAGGTGTAAGTCGCACTTGAGCCGTCGCGACCTTCCCAGAACAACGCAATGCGCCCGGGCAAGGCATGGCGGTCGCAACATTCGACGCAGGCGTTGAGTGCCGCAAGCGTACCGCTGAGTGACGCGTCGACGGTGTGCTGATAATCAAACTGTTCGGTGGCAGACAAGTAATCGCGCATTGCCAGAATCCCTCGGTGTTTTTATTAGGCTGGGAACCGTAAACAACACAGGGATAGTCGCGCCGCGCGGGGCTTGGGGCAATGGTCAAAGTTATCAAAGTGGCTGACTGGTTTGGCCAAGGGGTTGGGGCCGCATCCCCTGTAGGAGCTGACGAGTGCAACGAGGCTGCGATCTTTTGATCTTGATTTTCACCATCAAGTACAAGATCAAAAGATCGCAGCCTTCGGCAGCTCCTACAGGAGACCGCATTTCAAAAATGTGGGAGCGAGCCTGCTCGCGGAGGCGTCGGGTCAGACCACCTCATTGAGGATCAGTGTGCGGTAATGCCCCGGGTTCGACCCGGACCATTTGCGAAACGCCTTGTAGAACGAACTGGCATCCGCAAAACCCAGCCGTGCAGCAATCTCGACGAAACTGATCGAGGGCTCTGCCAGCCAGGTGATTGCCAGCTCCTTGCGCACGCTGTCCTTGAGACCCTGATAAGTCTGCCCTTCCTCGGCCAGACGGCGGCGTAATGTCGACGCGGACATGCACAGTTGCTGGGCCAGCGCCTCGGTTTCCGGCCAATGCTCCGCGGGCACTTGCCGCAGATCCTGCTTGATCCGGCTGGCGAGGCTGTCGGGGTCGCGGTACTTGACCAGAATGTTCGCCGGCGCCTGGGCGAGAAAGCGCTTGAGTTCTTCGGCACTGCGCTTGATCGGCAGATCGAGGCAATCGGCGGAAAAAATCATCCGCGTACGTGGGCGCTCAAACCGCAGGTTTTCCGAAAACATCACCCGATAGTCGTCGGTGAAGTCCGGTTCGGCGCAGCGCAGTTCAATCGCCAGAATCGGAATCCGCCGCCCGGCCAGCCAGCACGCGACGCCGTGCACGATCATCCAGTAAGTGAAATAGGTAAAGGCGCGGCGCGGTTCGGCGTCGTCTTCGAGCAGGACGATTTCCGCCAGGCTCTGCTGATGCACCAGTTGCGCCGGCAGTTTTTCCAGCATCAGCGACAGGAACGTCAGACCGGTATCCAGCGCCGCCGCCAGCGTCGGTTGCGCCATTGCGCTGCGACACAAAAATGCCAGGCTGCCGGACTTGAGCGGGCGCGGGTCCATGCCGAAGAACTCGTCATCACAGCGTCGTGCCAGCAGGCGCCAGAGTCTGGCGTATTGCGAGGCCGGCACCCTGCCCTCATCGGCCGCTAACAAAGCCGGATCGATGCCGACCTTGGTCAACGCCTCATCCGTCGCCGCGCCCGGGGCACAGCTTTGCAGCAACGCTTCGCGCACCAGTTGAATGGCAATGGTGTCTTTTTCCGCCATGGAGCGAGGTGAACCTTGTTGTTTTTCGGTGGTGGGCATCTTAACCCAGCTGCTGATTTCACCGCAGGGCCAATGTGGGAGCGAGCCTGCTCGCGAACGCGGTGTGTCAGATAAACAAATGTCACAGGCATACCGCATTCGCGAGCAGACTCGCTCCCACAGGAATCACAGTTGTTCAGCTAAGGTTCAGCTAAATGTCAATGAATGCCATTTGGGAATGAGTGTCATTATGTTACAACTTAGCCTCCTATCTAAATCGCTGTGGCTCGCCAATGCTCGTTCCCTTTTTGATCATGTTGCGCGAAGGCATCGAGGCCGCGCTTATCGTCGGCATCATTGCCAGTTATTTGCAGCAGACCGGCCGTGGTCAATGGATGCCAGCGGTATGGATCGGCGTCTTCCTCGCCGCTGCCCTTGCCCTGCTGGTCGGCGGTGGCCTGGAGCTGGTCAGTGCTGAATTCCCGCAAAAGCAGCAGGAGTTGTTCGAAGGCGTGGTCGGTCTGGTCGCCGTGGGCATTCTCAGTTCGATGGTGTTCTGGATGCGCAAGGTCGCGCGGTCGATCAAGCACTCGCTGCAAGCCTCGCTGGATCAGGCGCTGACGCAATCCAGGCATCAGGTGATTGCATTGATCGCCATGGTCTTCTTCGCCGTCGCTCGCGAAGGCCTGGAGACGGTGTTCTTCCTGCTCGCCGTGTTCCAGCAAAGCGAAGGCCCGGGCGCGCCGATTGGCGCCCTGCTCGGCCTGATTCTGGCGGTGATCGTCGGTTTCCTGATCTACAGCGGCAGCATGCGCCTCAACCTTTCGGCGTTCTTCAAGTGGACCGGGTTGTTCATCCTCGTGGTCGCCGCCGGGATTCTCGCCAACTCGGTGCAGGCGCTGCATGAAGCCGGGCTGTGGAATCACCTGCAGACCGTGCTGTTCGACTTTAGCGCGACGCTGCCGATGGACGGCCCGCTGGGCTCGGTGCTGGCCGGCATGTTCGGTTATCAGGATGCGCCGACCGTCAGCACCTTGGGCGCGTACCTGATTTATCTGCTGCTGGCACTGGTGATGTTCTTCATGCCCGCGCCTCGCCAGGCGACGCCAACCACTTCCGTTTCCAGCCAATAAGGCCCTTCATGTCTACTACCCAAACCCCTCCGGCCCTGCGTTGGGCGCTGGCCGGCTCGGTGCTGCTGATGATCGCCGCCGGCGGGCTGTTCTGGTACGCCTCGAACATGGCCGCCGTCAAGCGTCAGCACAACCACGACGAAATCGTCGTCAACATCCACCCGCACAGTTGCGAGCCGAATGCCCTGACGGTGCCGGCCGGCCGCGCCAGTTTCCGCATCGTCAACCGCTCCGAGCGTGCGGTCGAGTGGGAAATTCTCGACGGCGTGCTGGTGGTCGAAGAGCGGGAAAACATCGCGCCGGGCCTGAGCCAAGTGATCAACGCCAACCTGCAACCGGGCGACTATGCAATCACTTGCGGCTTGCTCAGCAACCCGCGCGGCACTTTGCACGTCACACCGACGGCCGCTTCCGATGCGGCCGCCAAGGCCAAGCCCTCGATGGTGGCGTTCGTCGGGCCGCTGTCGGAGTTTCGCGTGTATCTGGCCGTTCAGGGCAGCGCGTTGATCAAAGCGGCGACGGCGCTGAATCAGGCGATCGCCAGTGGCGATCTGGCGCAGGCGCAAGCGTTGTACCTGCCGGCGCGTGCCGCTTATCAGCGTCTGGCGCCGGCGGCGCAGCGCCTGGCCGAGCTGGACAACCACATCAATGCTCGCGCCGATTATTTCGAAAAGCGCGAGCAGGATCCGGCCTTTGTCGGTTTTCATCGCCTCGAATACGCGCTATTCGAGCAACGCAAACTCGACGATGTCGCGCCGATTGCCCAGCGCTTGCTCGCTGACGTCACCGTCCTCAAGCAACAGTTGCTCGCGCAGTCGCTGCCGCCGGAGCAATTGGTCAGCATCCTCGTGCGCAACCTCAACAGCCTCGCCGATGTGCGCGCCGGCAGCGGCGAAGAGGAACGCTACAGCCACAGCGATCTCAACGGTTTCGCCGCCAACACGCAGACTGCGCGCAAGGTCGTCGACCTGCTGCGGCCGATGCTGAGCAAATCCGCCGCTGACGTGTTGGCGAATGTCGACCAGGCCATGAGTGACTTCGACAACCAGCTCAACGCGTTCAAATCCGCCGATGGCTACGTCAGTTACGACGCCGTGACCGCCGCGCAACGCCAGCAGATCGCCGCCAAAGCCAAGGCTCTGGCCGCGGCAATGGATGGCATCGACCCCGCCCTCGGCCTTTCCGGCCTGTAAGCAGAAGACCACGACAGATGAACGATTCAGAACCTCTCAACCTGCAACGACGTCGCGTGCTGATGGGCATGGGCGCCGCTGGTGTCGCCCTTGCCGGATCGGCGCTGAGCTGCCCGGCCATGGCCGCGCAGCCTGCGCAAGTCACCGAAGCGCCGAGCAGCGACAAGACCGAAGACCGCCACGACTTCCACGGTGTGCACCAGGCCGGCATCGTCACCCCGCGCCCGGCCTCCGGGATGCTGGTGGCGTTCGATGTGCTGGCCAGCGATCGCGAAGACCTTGAGCGGCTGTTCCGCACCCTCAACGAACGCATCGCGTTTTTGATGAAGGGCGGCCCGGTCGCGCAGGTCGACCCGAAACTGCCACCGCTGGACTCCGGCATCCTCGGCCCGGTGGTCACCCCGGACAACCTGACCATCACCGTTTCCGTCGGCGATTCGCTGTTCGACGAGCGCTTCGGTCTGGCGGCGGCAAAGCCCAAGCGTCTGCAACGCATGGTCGGTTTTCCCAACGATGCGCTGGACGCCGATTGCTGCCATGGCGACCTCAGTCTGCAGTTCTGCGCCAACACCGCCGACACCAACATTCACGCCCTGCGCGACATCGTCAAAAACCTGCCTGACCTGCTGCTGGTGCGCTGGAAACAGGAAGGCAGCGTCCCGCCGCAAGCGCCGGCCAAACCCGGTGTACCAGCGCAGTCGGCGCGCAACTTTCTCGGTTTTCGCGATGGCTCGGCCAACCCCGACTCCAACGACGCCAAAGCCATGGACCGCATCGTCTGGGTGCAAGCGGGCGGCGATGAGCCGGCCTGGGCTGCCCACGGCAGTTACCAAGCGGTGCGCATCATCCGCAACTTCGTCGAGCGCTGGGATCGCACGCCGTTGCAGGAACAGGAAAGCATTCTCGGCCGGGTCAAGAGCAGCGGCGCGCCCATCGGCGGCCACAAGGAAAGCGAAGTGCCGGATTACAGCAAAGACCCGGCCGGCAAGCTGACCAGGCTCGACGCGCACATTCGTCTGGCCAACCCGCGCACCGCCGCGACCCAGGCCAATCTGATCCTGCGCCGGCCGTTCAACTACTCCAACGGCGTCAACAAGAACGGCCAGCTCGACATGGGCCTGCTGTTCATCTGCTACCAGGCCGATCTGGAAAAAGGCTTTATCACCGTGCAAACCCGACTCAATGGCGAGCCGCTTGAGGAATACCTCAAGCCGGTCGGTGGCGGGTACTTCTTCACCCTGCCCGGCGTGACCGGCGATGACGATTTCATCGGTCGCTCGTTACTCGCTGCCACCTCCCAAAACAAAATCGCATGACACCCAAACGACACTGGAGCCGCCCCATGAAAAAAACGCCACTCGCGTTATTGCTGACCCTTGGTTTGCTCAACACCCCGCTGGCGGCGTTCGCCGCGACTGCGCCGCTGGATCTGGTGGGGCCGGTGTCGGACTACAAGATTTACGTCACCGAAAAGCTCGATGAACTGGCCAGCCACACCCAGCAGTTCACTGACGCGGTGAAGAAAGGCGATCTGGCAACGGCGCAGAAGCTCTACGCGCCGACGCGGGTGTATTACGAGTCGATCGAGCCGATTGCCGAGCTGTTCAGCGATCTCGATGCGTCCATCGACTCACGTGTCGACGATCACGAAAAAGGCGTGAAGGCGGTAGACTTCACTGGCTTTCACCGCATCGAATATTCGTTGTTCGCGGAGAAATCCACCCAAGGCCTGGAGGCATTGGCCGACGGTTTGAACAAAGACGTGCAGGATCTGCAAACCCGTGTGGCCGGTCTGACCTTCCCGCCAGAGAAAGTCGTTGGCGGCGCTGCTGCGCTGTTGGAAGAAGTGGCGGCGACGAAGATTTCCGGCGAGGAAGACCGCTACAGCCACACCGATCTGTATGACTTCCAGGGCAATATCGACGGCGCCAAGAAGATCGTCGACTTGTTCCGCCCGCAGATCGAACAGCAGGACAAGGCGTTTGTTGCCAAGGTCGACAAGAACTTCGCCACGGTCGACAGGATTCTGGCCAAGTACAAGACTGCGGATGGCGGATTTGAGACCTATGACAAGGTCAAGGACAACGACCGCAAAGCGCTGGTCGGGCCGGTGAATACGCTGGCGGAAGATTTGTCGATGATGCGCGGGAAGTTGGGTCTGAATTGACAGAATTGGTTCGTCAGTAGCAAAGATCGCAGCCTTCGGCAGCTCCTACATTGGGCGGTGTACATCCTGTAGGAGCTGCCGAAGGCTGCGATCTTTTGCTTTTAGCGATCAGAGAATCCTGTACAGCAACCGCTCAATCCTCACCCGACTCACCCGCTTGAGAAACTTCGCCACCCCTGCCGGGTAATCCGGCAGTGTCTCCAGGGTCTGGAAGCTGTCGATCCGCGTGGTATGGCGGAAGATGTTCTCCAGCTCGTTCGCCCTTGGCTCCAGCCATTCGCCTTTCGGATCGTCGATCAGCAGCGCGTTTTCCAGATCCAGGCGGAACGCCCGTGGGTTGAGGTTGTTGCCAGTCAGCAAGGTGTAGCGCTGATCGATCCACATGCCCTTGAGGTGATAGGTATTGTCGCCGTCGCGCCACAGGTGCAGGTTCAACTGGCCGCTGTCGATGCTGTGCTGATGGCGTTTGGCGAAGCGGCGCAGGCTGATCTCGTACAGATACGGCAGCGCGGCGATCACCTTGAACGGCTCGCTCGGCGGAATGTAAAAATCGTTGGCGGTCTTGTCGCCGACCACAATGTCGATCTTCACGCCACGGGCCAGCGCGCGGTTGATCTCACGGATCACGCCCAGTGGCAGGTTGAAGTACGGCGTGCAGATAGTCAGCTGCTTTTGCGCGCTGGCAATCAGTTCGAGAATCGCCCGGTTCAGCGGGTTGTTCTTGCCGACGCCGAGCAGTGGCGTGACCGACAGCCCTTCTCTGCTGGTGCTGCCGGCGCCGGTGTCGTAGGCCGCATACTTGAGGCGACTGCGAAGGTCGCCGATGTCGTTGCGCAGGCTGCGGGTAGTCGGCAGGTTGGGCAGGTCGAGGCGGTGCACGGCTTTCGATTCGATCAGGCCATGCTTGACCAGGTGATGCATCGAATCCGCCAGCTCGCGACTGTGCAGCACGTGGTAACGGTCGAAACGGTACTTGTCGAGTTTGTGCAGATAGACGTTGTTGAGGCTGGCGCCGCTGTAGACCACCTTGTCGTCAATCACGAAGCCTTTGAGGTGCAGCACGCCGAACAGCTCGCGGGTCTGCACCGGCACGCCGTAGATCGGCACTTCGCTCTGGTGCGTGCGGGTCATGTCCTGATACCAGGCGGCGTTGCCCGGCTGCTTGCCCGCGCCAATCAGGCCGCGCTGGGCACGTAACCAGTCAACCACCACGGCGATTTCCAGCTCGGGACGCTTGAGCTTGGCCGCGTGCAGGGCATCGAGGATTTCCTGACCGGCTTCGTCCTGCTGCAAATACAGCGCGACGATGTAGATGCGCTGGGTCGCTGCGGCGATTTGCTCGAGCAGGCAGCGTCGGAATTCGGCAGCACTGGACAGAATGCTCACCGCCTCGGCGGTCAGCGCGAAGCTGCGCAGTTTAGGCAGCAGAGAACGTTTGAAAAGCAACGGCATAAGGCTCGCAAGGTTCGATTCCGAAGAGTTTGAGAGCTTACACCATCGTCTGCGCCGGGTCTTGTCAGTGTCTATGAACGCCCGGAACCTGATCGTGCCCACGCAGAGCGTGGGAACGATCATTCAAAGCGCCTTTATGGACGCCGAAGAAATTCGCTTGACCAAGGAGAACAGTCGTTCTACTGTTCGCCACATGAACGAATCAATCAGCAATGACACACGCGACATCATTCTGGATGTCACCGAAAAGTTGATCTACAAAAGTGGCATCGCTGCCACCAGCATGGATCTTCTGGTGAAGACCGCCGGCGTCTCCAGAAAAAGCATTTACCGTTACTTTGCCGACAAGGACGCACTGGTTGTCGCAGCGCTTCAGCGACGCGATGTTCGCTGGATGCACTGGTTCACACATGCTGTCGATCAGGCCGAAACCCCGACCGATCGCCTGCTCAACCTGTTTACCGTGCTCAAGGGCTGGTTCGACTCGGAAGGCTTTCGCGGCTGTGCCTTTATCAACACCAGCGGCGAAACGGGTGATCCGCAGGATCCAGTGCGGCTGGTGGCCAAAGAACATAAACAGAAGCTGCTCGACTACGTGAGCAAGCTGTGTACCGAATATGGTGCCGAGGATCCGCAACTATTGGCCAGACAGTTGCTGATCCTGATTGAAGGCGCCATTACCGTAGCGCTTGTGATGGGTGATCACAGTGCCGCCGATAATGCGCAATGCATGGCGCAAAAGTTATTGGGCCTGTAACTCTTAATAAGCCGGACTTGTTGTTCATACATCAAATGAAACAGGAGATTGAACATGTCGACTGCAGCCCAGGTACGTCCGCCATTGCCGCCATTCAACCATGCGTCAGCGATCGAGAAGGTGCGTCTGGCCGAGGATGGCTGGAACAGCCGCGATCCGGAGAAGGTGTCGCTCGCTTACACCCTCGATACCAAGTGGCGCAATCGCGCCGAGTTCGCCAACAACCGCGAAGAGGCCAAGGCGTTTCTGACGCGCAAATGGGCCAAGGAACTGGATTATCGCTTGATCAAAGAACTCTGGGCCTACTCCGATACGCGTATCGCGGTACGTTATGCCTATGAATGGCACGACGATTCCGGCAACTGGTTCCGCTCGTACGGTAACGAGAACTGGGAGTTCGATGAACACGGCCTGATGTTCCAACGCTATGCCTGCATCAACGACATGCCGATCAAGGAAAGCGAGCGCAAATTCCACTGGCCGCTGGGCCGCCGGCCGGATGATCATCCGGGGCTGAGTGAACTCGGTCTCTAAAGCCAACCCACCCCTGTGTAGGAGCTGCCGAAGGCTGCGATCTTTTGATCTTGATTTGATCGTTCCCACGCGCAGCAGCCGGGGCGCTCCGCGCCCCGGAAGATCGCAGCCTTCGGCAGCTCCTACTCAGGAATGTATTCCAGACTGCAATTGACGACGGCATGCTCTGGCTCGCCGCAACACTTCGATACAGGTAACATAACCGCCCTCCCCGCAGCCCACGTTCTGCGCCTTGCCGAATAAGCCGACTCCATGCCTTTCGAACTCAGCGTTGACCTCACCACCCTGGCCATTCTGGCTGCTGTTGCTTTCCTTGCCGGTTTCATCGATGCCATCGCTGGCGGTGGCGGTCTGTTGACCACGCCGGCCCTGCTGACGGCGGGCCTGCCGCCGCATCTGGTGCTGGGCACCAACAAGCTGAGTTCGACCTTCGGTTCGGCGACCGCCAGCTTCACCTTCTACAAGCGCAAACTGTTCCACCCACGTCAGTGGACCCACGCCATTGTCGGCACCCTAGTCGGCGCGCTGACTGGCGCGGTGGTTGCGCATTACCTGCCGGCCGAGTGGCTGAACAAGATGCTGCCGGTGATCGTTTTCGCCTGCGGCCTGTATTTGCTGTTTGGTGGTACGCCTAAAGCGCCGCTGGACAGCGACGCGCCGATCAAAAAGAAATGGCAATCGACGCAAGGCTTCAGCCTCGGTTTCTACGATGGCGTGGCCGGCCCCGGCACGGGCGCATTCTGGACCGTGAGCAGTCTGCTGCTGTACCCGATCGATCTGGTCAAGGCCAGCGGCGTGGCGCGGAGCATGAACTTTGTCAGCAACATCGCGGCGCTGTCGGTGTTCATCTTCTCCGGTCAGGTCGAATGGATCATTGGCTTGTGCATGGGCCTGTCGGTGATGGTCGGAGCGTTCTTTGGCGCGCGTACCGCGATCAGCGGCGGCGCCAAATTCATTCGTCCGGTGTTCATCACTGTCGTGCTCGGGCTGACTGTGCGCTTAGCCTGGCAGCACTGGTTCAGCGTGGCCTAATCGCCGCGCCACATAGACGTCGATCAGGTATCGAGCAATCGAACGCGATGCCGGCAACGGCGGCAGGTCATGCACGTTGAACCACTGGGCGTCTTCGATCTCGTCTTCCTGACAGACAATTTCGCCACCGGCATATTCGGCATGGAAGCCGAGCATCATCGAATGCGGGAACGGCCAGCACTGGCTGCCGATGTACTGGATGTTCTTCACTTCAATCTGCACTTCCTCGCGAACTTCGCGAATCAGGCACTCCTCGGCCGATTCCCCCGGCTCGGCGAAACCGGCCAGCGTGCTGTAAACCCCGGTGACGAAACGCGGCGAGCGCGCCAGAAGGATTTCGTCGCCACGGGTGATCAGCACGATCATGCTTGGTGAAATGCGCGGATAACTGCGCAGATTGCACGGCTGGCAATACATCGCTCGTTCGCGCGGGACTTGCGTCATCGGCTGGCCACAGTTGCCGCAGAAGCGATGCTCTCGTGCCCAAGTGCCGATCTGTGCGGCGTAACCGAGCACTTTGTACAGCGTGTGATCGCCTTCGAGCATGAACGCCCGCAAGCCTTTCCAGCCGCAACCGGGCACTTCGCTGACGCTGCGCAACTCAAGCAGATAGACCGGTTCGCCATCCAGATGACCAATCCCATGCTCGGCGAGGACTGAAAGGTCCTGGCGCTTGAGCCATTCGCGCGGGAACAGTGCGCCATTGTCATCGAACAGAAAGCCTTCCGGGCTGCGCGCTACGGCCCAGCCGCCGGGTTGATCGGTGTCGAGTACTGCAGTGGTCCAGCGAGAGGTCATGGTTAACTCAATCCAGAAATTCGGGTTTCTGTTTGCTCATGTGGGCGGCCATGGCCACGCGCAGATCGGTGGATTGCAGCATGGCGGCGTTCCAGGTGGCAACGTATTCGAGACCATCGTCGATGCGATGGTCGCGCATGTAGCTGATCATTTCCTTGGTGCCGGTCACGGCAATCGGCGACTTCGCCGCGATGTCGCGGGCAATGCCGAACACGCCTTCGAGCAGCGTGTCCTTGTCGCTGTAGACGCGATTGACCAGGCCCATGCTGCGCGCTTCCTCGGCGCCAAAGGTGCGACCGGTGTATGCCAGTTCACGCAGCATGCCGTCTCCGATGATTCGCGGCAACCGTTGCAGCGTACCGACGTCAGCGGCCATGCCGATGTCAATTTCCTTGATGGAGAATTGCGCGTCCTCGGCGGCATAACGCATATCACAAGCCGAGATCAGATCGATCGCCCCGCCCAGGCAATAGCCCTGAATCGCAGCGAGTACCGGTTTGCGGCAGTTGTCGACGGCGTTGAACGAGGCTTGCAGATTGAGGATCTTGCGCCGCAGCAGGCGCGCATTGCGGCCCACGTCCTTGCCCAGCTCATTGGCGACGCCGGCAAGCATCATCAGGTCAATGCCGGAGGAAAAATGCTTGCCGTTACCGCTGAGGACTACCACGCGGACTTCGTCGGTATCGTCGATCCATTGGAATATCTCGACAATCTCGCTCCAGAACGCCGCGTTCATTGCGTTGATCTTTTCCGGGCGATTGATCTGCACATGCGCGATGTTGTCGGCCAGTTCGACGCTGAAGGCGGAGTATTGAGTCATGGCAGTGATCCTTTACCGGGCTGGGAAATAAGGCCCGAACTATAACAAGGCAACGGGGCGGCGGTTCGGCCAAATGCGGGACTGACTGGCGCGGCTCATTGGGGAGCAGCCGAAGGCTGCGATCTTTTGGGACGCAGAGCGTCCCGGGCTGCATTCCCACGCAGAGCGTGGGAACGATCGATTGGCTTATTTCAGCCCCAGCCTGTACAGCGAGCCATTCTCCTCATCCGTCAGCACATACAGATAGCCATCCGGCCCTTGGCGCACATCGCGTATGCGCTTGTTCAACTCGCCCAGCAAACGCTCCTCATGCACGACCTTGTCGCCATCGAACTGCAGTCGAATCAGCTCCTGGGACACCAGTGCGCCGATAAACGCGTTGTGCTGCCACGGCGTGAAGCGATCGGCGTCGTAGAACGCCATGCCGGTAACCCCGGGGGATTTTTCCCAGACATGATGCGGCGCCACGGTGCCTTCAGCAGTTTTGCCCTTGGCCTCTGGAATCGGCTGCATCGAGTAATTGATGCCATGGGTCGCCAACGGCCAGCCGTAATTCTTGCCACGTTCGATGATGTTCACTTCGTCACCGCCACGTGGCCCGTGCTCGTTTTCCCACAACGTGCCGGTCCACGGGTTGAGCGCCGCGCCCTGCGGGTTGCGCAGGCCATAGGACCAGATTTCAGGCCTGACACCGGATTGGCCAACGAAAGGGTTGTCGTCCGGCACTTTGCCGTCCGGGAAGATCCGTACGACTTTGCCTTGCAACTTGTCGAGGTCCTGCGCAGTCGGTCGATCGTTGTTTTCGCCGAGGGTGATGAACAGATACCCGTCGCGGTCGAACACCAGCCGCGAACCGAAGTGGTTGCTCACTGAGAGTTTCGGTTCCTGACGGAAGATCACGTTGAAGTCCTTCAACGTCTTCAGGTCATCGGAAAGCCGTCCGCGCCCTACCGCCGTACCAGCCTTGCCGCCCTCACCACCGCCTTCTGCGTACGACAGGTAGACCATGCGGTCCTGCTTGAAGTCTGGCGACAGCGCCACATCGAGCAAACCGCCCTGCCCTTTGGCCCAGACCTGCGGCACGCCACTGATCGGCTCCGACAGTTTGCCGTCCTTGCTGACGACGCGCAGATGCCCCGGGCGCTCGGTCACCAGCATGCCCTTCTGATCAGGCAGAAATGCCAGCGCCCACGGATGTTCGAGGCCTTGGGCAACAGTGGTGACTTCAAGAATGCCCTGTTCGCTTTTCAGCTCCTTGGGCGCGGCGGCGAAGGCCGGGGCGCTGATCAGCGCGGCGGCGCAGCAGGTAGCTAGTAGGGTTTTACGCAACATGCACGATTCCTTTTGTTCGTGTGAAAGGCTGACAGAACATCAGTCCTGCCGTTCAACGGTTGCTGCCGGTGCCCCGTGGGGGCGGGTTGGGAATGAAGGTTGGCGGATTGCTCGGTACCGAGCGAATTGGCTGGCCATTGCCGATGCCGCGATTTTCAACGGTCGGCTGACGTGGCACGGGAACGGTGTTCGGCCCGCGAAGGGGCGGAGCGCTGGGCTGGGTGCCCTGCATGCTGTTGGGATTGGCCCGGCGTATCGGGCTGTTGTAGGGATTGTTGCTGTTGCCGGTAGGGCTTTGCGCCAGCACGACATCGGCATGAACCAGGCCGCCACTGAGGGCGAGGACGGCGATGCCAAGCAGAAACCGGTTCATGGGAAATACCTCTCGATGTGCGTGGACTAGAGCCTTGGAGCCCACGCTACGCCGTGGGTTCGGATTTGTTAACCCTCGCGCCTTAAACAACATGTAACACGGCTTGACCGTACCGCTGGACGCCGCGCAATCACTGGAAACTTTCTCACCGCGCCACGGGTCACCTGATCATCACTCGGAGGACAGGTCATGGCTCGGGCAATCTGGAAAGGCGCAATCAGTTTTGGACTGGTACACATCCCCGTGGCGCTGGTTTCAGCGACGTCGTCCCAAGGCGTGGACTTCGATTGGCTCGACAGCCGCAGCATGGACCCGGTGGGCTATAAACGCATCAACAAGGTCACCGGCAAGGAAGTCACCAAAGAGAACATCGTCAAAGGCGTGGCCTACGAAAAGGGCCGATATGTGGTGCTCAGCGAGGAAGAAATCCGCTCGGCGCACCCCGTTTCCACGCAGACCATCGACATTTTCTCGTTCGTCGATGCCGAGCAGATTCCGCTGCAGAACATCGATACGCCCTACTACCTGGCGCCAGACAAGCGCGGCGGCAAGGTCTACGCGTTGCTGCGCGAAACCCTGAGCAAAACCAACAAGGTCGCCCTCGCCCGCGTTGTCCTGCATACCCGTCAATACTTGGCCGCGTTGATGCCGCTGGAGTCGGCGCTGGTTCTGGTGAAACTGCGCTGGCCGCAGGAAGTGCGCAGCCTTGATGAACTGGCGCTGGGCAGCGAAGTGACGAAGCCGCAACTGGCCAAGGGCGAGCTGGACATGGCCAAACGTCTGGTTGAAGACATGACCTCGGAGTGGTCGCCTGAGGACTACAAGGACGAGTTCGAAGACAAGATCATGGCGCTGGTCGAGAAGAAAGCCCACGAAGGCAAGATCGAGGACGTCGAGACCACCACTGGCGAGGAAGAACGCAAGACTGCCGATGTTATCGACTTGACCGAACTGCTCAAGCGCAGCCTCGGCGGCAAGGCACCGGCCAAGCCCAAGGCCAAATCAACCAGTAAGGCGGCGCCGGCGAAGAAGACTCGGAAGGCGTCCGGGGAGTAAGCGTTGGGCCAGCTAGAGGTATGTTTGAAGTGAGGCCGCCTTCGCGAACAGGCTCGCTCCCACAGGGGAACGCATTCCAAATTGTGGGAGCGAGCCTGCTCGCGAAGAGGCCAGCGATTACACTGCAAACTTCAGATCAGAATAAAGATCGCCAACAACGCGGCAAAAATCGCCCATTTCTCGAGGTAATACCGCGTACGGTTGCGCTTCTTCAGCTCTTTGCCGCGCAAACGAATCTTGTAGATCTTGGTAAACAAGCGGTTGATGCCACCAGTCTTGTCCCCCGCATCATTCGGCGCGCCTGCCGCTGACATCACGGTGCGGCTGAACCAGCGGTTGAACGCGGCGGCCCAGCGGTATTTCAGCGGCCGCTCAATGTCACAGAACAGAATGATGCGGTTCTGATCCGTGGTGTTTTCGGCGTAATGAATAAACGTCTCGTCGAACATCACCGCTTCGCCGTCGCGCCAGTGATAGTTCTCACCGTCGACGTTGATGTAGCAGCCGGGATCATTCGGCGTATCCAGGCCCAGGTGATAACGGTAGGAACCCGCATACGGATCGCGATGGCGCACCAGTTTCGAGCCCGGTGGCAGCTCGGCAAACATCGCCGCTTTGATCGAGCCGATGCTTTGCACCAGTTCGGTGGTGCGTGGGCACAGCTTCATCGCCGATGGATGGCTGTCGCCGTACCACTTGAGGTAGAAGCGCTTCCAGCCAGTCTTGAAGAAGGAGTTGAAGCCGACATCGTCATACTGATTCGAGCGCTTGATCTCGCCGGCACGCAGCAGATTCTGGCCTTCCTCGCGAATCTCTTCCCAGTGCGCCTGCAACGGGCTCAGATCGGGAAAGTCTGCCGGGTTCAGATACGGCTTGTTCGGCATCCTGGAAAACAGATAGAGGAAGCAGTTGATCGGCGCGAGGAACGTCGAGTGGTCACTCAATTGCCGCCCCAGTTTGTGGCGCACGCGCCCACGCAAGTGAACGTAGGCAATGGAGATGACATAAACAGCGGCAATGATGAGTTTCACGGAAAAGGGTCACACGTCAAAAGTGAACAAACTGCGCGCGTGGAGGCCTGAGGCCCAGCGTCTTATGCAGCGGTCTTGATGCACAGGGCGCGTCCTTGGCCCGCGCCGTTTCCGGGCGCTCGGTGAAAGGGTGGCATTTTAGCCACAGTTCGTAACCGATAGTGAACCCTCAACTGTGAAAAACTGTCTTGCGCGTTTGCGGCTAAAGCTCCAGCACACTTGAATCCATACAAACGCCCGTTGCTCATTTCGATGGAACCACGCTTGGCACGCGCTCCTCTATCGCTTACCAATAACGGAGGAACCCCCATGATCGCCCCAGAAACCGGTATGAAACCAGGTCAGCGCTATCGAATTGAAAGCGTCGAGCGCGCGCCACAATTCTCTGGCTTTTTTCTCGATGGCAAGTATTACCTGGGACCTGAGTTGCAGACCGCCATCGGCTGGCTTGAAGGGCAAATATTCTTCTACGACCAGCTCGACCCGACCGGTGAGCCGGTGTATCCGGGCAGAATTGCCGGCACGATCGAAGGGCTGACGCTGGTAATGCCGGACGGCTTACGGCTAGAGATCGAAGAAGCGCCTTATCTGGCGGAACCTGCTGCGCCAGTGCGCGCTTCCGTCGCCGGGCGCATCGAGCGTATTTCGCGGCAGCCAATTCGCCCTTCACCGCTTCTGGTGGCCGGGGCTGCGATGCTGGTAGGGGTTTGCCTGCTGACGATCTCGCGCATCAGAAATCGCTGAAGGCCACCGCGCGAGCAGTGGCCCAACTATCGGTCACTGCTCGCGGGTTACCGTCAGTGCGACCACGGCGATTCGCTCGGCGCGCTCGTATTCAGGCTTGAGCAGTTCCTCGCTGAACACATCCGGATCAAGCTCACGATAAGTCCAGCCAAAACGCTCGCCCTTGAGCAGAGGCGCCACGGCCTCGCGGAACGGATCCTGCCCGGCGACGATCGCCACGCCGGTGTACACCAGCAACGTGCCGCCGACTTCCAGACGCGGCAACGCCTCACGCACGATCCGCACCGACAAACCCTCACCCAGCGCCCCGCCGCCGTGGCGATAGGCGCGCTGTTGTTCGTCGTTCATGTACGGCGGATTGGCGATGATCAGATCGAACTGCCCTTCGACACTGGCGAGCAGATCGCTGTGATACACCGACACATTGTTTGCGCCCGCCAGCTCGGCGTTGACCGCACTCATGCGCAGCGCCCGCGGATTGATGTCGACCGCCAGCACGTCGGCATCGGGACGTGCCTTGGCCATGACGACCGCGCCGGCGCCACTGCCACAGCCGATGTCCACCGCGCGTCTGATCGGCGAAAAGCGTTGCTGCAATTGCGCTTCGATGGCCTGGGCGAAGCGATAAGTGTCGGGGCCGAAGAACACTGCGTCACTCGCCGTCGTCGGGAACGCCGAATGGGCGAACAACCGGTCATTCAGCGTCGACCAGCGCACATGGCTGCGCCACACGGCGCCATCGCGTTCGACTACGCCGGCCTGCTCCAGCGTGGCCAGTTCCTCTGCGCGAAACAGCTCTGAAGGAAACGGCATCGACCAACCAAACACATCGCGCAGATCCTTGGCCAACGGCGTGGCAAAGCGCTGCAGAAATCGTTCGTGGGTCAACGGCGTTGGAGTAATGAAGTGATAACCACTGTCGAGCAGGCGCTTGCCCAACTCGAACAGGGCTCTATCGGATGTTTCTTGTGCCGACATGAAGCCTCCTTGTTTCAACGCAAGCGGGCGCGCAGTTGGATGAAGCGACGCGTCGCGAAAAGTCCGGCCGGGCGCCAGTGTCGCTGCGGTTGCAGCCATGGCATCAACAACGACATTTGCTCGGCGGCAGGTTTGTCGGCCAGTGCCGCTTCCAGATTGAGCAGATCGGCGTCATCGTCAAAGTTTTCTTCGACGGCAGCTTCGCGGCGCACATAAGGCCGAGGCCGCGAGGCCGGGCAATCCTGAGTGATCCAGTCGCGCAGCAGCTGTTTTTCATAGCCGTTGAACACACCGAACATGGCCGCATCGCTACCGTCGATCAACCGCCAGAAGCGACTTTCTTCCACCGCCTCGCCGCGCTTGATCCAGCTCTTGCGCTCCAGCGCCGAAAGAAACTCGCCCATTTGCCCCGGCGTGGCCAGCCATTGATTGATGGTGCGGTTTTCGATACGGCAGTAATCGGAATGCATGTGCCTTCCAAACACAGCCTTGCGCTCAAGCATGGCGATGACTTCGTGGTCCAGATCGAACTCTGTGATCACGGCGGTTGTGCCCTTGCCGATGTCATTGAGGCGATAACCGACGGCCATGCGCCGATAGAACTCATCGCGCTCTTCACCCAGCGGCATCAGTTCGAGCATTGATTGCACAGCCTTGCGCGCGTGCCCGGTGCTGGCGTTGTCGATGGTCACATGCAGGCGGAAATAGTGCGGATCGATACCCAGCTCTGCCAATTCATAAGCGCTGATCAACAGATGCAGAGGCAGTTGTTCGTAGCCGAGATTGAAGCCGATGACTTCTGGCAGAAACTGCCCGCCGAAGCGTCCCAGCGCCAACTGCACCGCGCCTTGCAGAAAATACTCGTCGGCAAGACCGCTCAGATCGGAGCAGTCATGCTCGGCGAGAAGCTTGCGATAGATCACCACATGATTCTGCCGTGGCACGCCCTCGCCCAGCTCTTCCAGATAGGTATCGAGCAAATCGTCGAAACGCGGATCCTGGCACTGCGGCAGCAGCCCGGCGAGCCAAGCGCCATCGACCTCTTTGGTCGGTGCCACATGCAGAATGAAATACAACGCGTGGGATTTGTTGCGGAAATAGCGGCGCGGCGCGCCCTGCTGACGTTGCTCAAGGTAATCGGCGTATTCGGCCGCCACGCTGGCGCAGCGGGTTTCCGACCATTGCAGAAGCTCTTCGGCGCTGGCCGGCAAATCGTCAGACAGCGCAGCCGCCTTGCTCAGTTGCCGGCGCAGAAAGTCCAGTGCCGCACGATCAACCGTGGAGTCTTCCGCCAGCAATCGGTCATAGAGCCGGCGCTCGGTATCCGCCGGCGTGAATGTTTTACCCGAAGACTTCCTGGTCGGGATTTCGATCAGCGACATGACTCATTCCCCTGCGTTATTGGCATTGCCTATAAACGAAAGAGTGATTGGCGCTGAAAAAAATTCCTTTTTTGTGCGGCGTGATGCGCTCAGTGGTGTGCGCCGGTTGGCTAACCCAAAGCCGTGTCGAGAAACATCATCACGCCGAAGCCGAGCATCAGTCCTAGCGTGGCCGGTGTTTCGTGGCCGTTGCGGTGAGTTTCCGGAATCACTTCGTGGGATACCACGAAGATCATCGCACCGGCAGCCAGGCCCATTGCCACCGGGAAGCCCAACGCGAAGCTGTTGGTGATGCCCAAACCGATAATCGCGCCCAACGGTTCCATCAATCCTGACGCAGCGGCAATCAACGCTGCACGCACTGCGGAAATGCCGGTCACCCGCAGCGCCAGCGCAACAGCCAGTCCTTCTGGAATGTCCTGAATGGCGATCGCAGTGGTCAGCGGCAAGCCGATTTTCATGTCGCCGGTAGCGAAGCTGACGCCGATCGCCATGCCTTCCGGCAGGTTGTGCAACGTGATCGCCAACACGAACAGCCAGACCCGATTGAAGCGCTTGGCTTCTGGGCCGCGCCGGCCGCTCTTTTCATGTTCGTGGGGAACGAAACGGTCGAGGCCGACCATCAACGCCACGCCCAAGGCCATGCCGGCCACAACGACGGCAGCGGCGAGCATGGGACTGCTCACCGCCTCCTTCGCCGCCGCAATGCCCGGCAGGATCAATGAAAAGGAACTGGCTGCCAGCATCATCCCCGCCGCGAAACCGAGCATGGTGTCCTGGGTTCGCGAAGTAATCGCCCGCAACGCCAGGGCCAATAACGCACCGACTGCCGTGGCGGCAAAACCCGACAGCCCGCCAAGTGTGGCGAGGCGCAAGGTGTCGCGGCCCGTGCTGACCAAACCGGTGTAGCCACTGATCAAGAGCAACACGGTTACACCGACCAGGGTCAGCCAGAAAATGCGCCCTCCCCAGCCCGTCCGCGAAAGGTTCACGAACCATGCGCGCACGGGGGCGGCGAACGAAGATGACGGTAGCGCCATGAAAATTCCTCGGTTTCAGGTGGCCGGTACGAACGGCGTGGTTTCATTCAGTTGCGCCAGGGGAACATCGCTGCCACCCGGGGTCAGAATCACCTTGCGGCATTCTTCCTGCTTCTTATTGAAGATCTTGTAGCCCTCGGCCGCCTGCTCCAGCGACAGCCTGTGGGTGATGATCGCCTCAGGCTGCAACTTGCCGGTTTCGATGTAGCCAAGTAGTTCCGGCAGAAAGCGCTGCACGTGAGTCTGGCCCATTTTGAAGGTCAGGCCCTTGTCGAAAGCATCGCCGAACATAAAACCGTGGATGAACCCGGCATATACGCCCGGAACGCTGACCACGCCGCCACGGCGTACAGCGGCGATGCACTGGCGCAAGGCCTTGCCGCTGCTGCCTTCAAGCTTGAGTGTAGCCATGACCGTTTCGGTGGTGCTGCCCTTGGCTTCAAGGCCGACGGCATCGACCACGGCATCGACGCCGCGATGGCCGGGAGTCTGGCTGGTAATGGTGTCGGCCGGGTCATCGTCTTCATCGAAGTTGATCGGAATCACGCCGTAGGTGCGCTGGGCGTAATCGAGGCGGTACTGATGATGGTCGACCATGAAGATCAGCTCAGCACCGAGCATTCTCGCGCAGGCTGCGGTGAGCAACCCGACCGGGCCGGCGCCGTAAATGGCTAGACTCGAACCCTGTTTTACCCCGGCGTTGATCACGGCTTGCCAGGCAGTTGGCAGGATATCGGACAGGAACAGCACTTTTTCGTCCGATAGCGTGCCTGGCACCTTGAACGGGCCGGTATTGGCTTTCGGTACGCGCACCAGTTCCGCCTGGCCACCGGGAATTCCGCCATACAGACGGCTGTAGCCGAACAGCGCTGCTGGCGGCGGAATCATTTTCTTGTTCAGCGCCGCGCCAGGGCCTTCATTGGTGGTTTCGCAGGCGGCGTAAAGCTCTTGCTGGCAGAAGAAGCAATCGCCACAGGCAATCACGAACGGAATCACCACACGGTCGCCGCGCTGCACGGCGGTGACGGCTGGGCCGGTTTCTTCGACGATGCCCATGAACTCATGGCCAAAGATATCGCCGTGCTCGACGGTGGGTATTTTGCCGCGGTACAGGTGCAGGTCCGATCCGCAGATGGCGGTAGCGGTGACGCGCAGGATGATGTCGTCGGCGGCTTCAAGTTTCGGGTCCGGTACGGTTTCGACGCGCACGTCATGGGCGCCGTGATAGGTCATTGCTCGCATGGCTTGGTCCTCACTCGTTTGAACGAAAATGGCTGCTGCTCCACTTTCCGAAGTGAAAATGGTCGAGTGAGTTCATTCGGGTTTTCGAGATTTTGATCAGCGGATATCGGTCGCTTCTCGGACGAGCCGATGTGTACGCCCGTTTGCCTGCCATATAACTGCCGTCTGAGTTATGCGACAATGCGCGCCAATGTCCAACAAGAACCCCGTACTCGTCGCTCAGCAGCTTGCCTTCAACGGCCCCAGTTGCGGACGGCTTATGCGCGTTGGCTCAACTCAAGCACAGACTGGGGGGAGCTGGAAAAGCTCCAGATTGGTATTCAAGTCCGGTACCAGGCACCACAGACCAGCTCTAACCCATTGATAGGTAAGGTAATTGATCTCCACAGCTAACATCACGATGCAGTTTGGCGCCAAGCCGCTGTTCGAAAACGTTTCGGTCAAATTCGGCGCAGGCAATCGCTACGGCCTGATCGGTGCCAACGGTTGCGGCAAGTCGACCTTCATGAAAATCCTCGGCGGCGATCTCGATCCGTCCGGTGGCCAGGTCATGCTCGAGCCGAACGTGCGTCTGGGTAAGCTGCGCCAGGATCAGTTCGCCTACGAAGAATTCACCGTGATCGACACCGTGATCATGGGTCACGAAGAGCTGTGGAAGGTCAAGGCCGAGCGCGATCGCATTTATTCGCTGGCGGAAATGTCCGAAGAAGACGGCATGGCCGTCGCCGAGCTGGAAACCGAGTTCGCCGAGATGGACGGCTACACCGCCGAATCCCGCGCCGGCGAACTGTTGCTGGGTCTGGGCATTCCGCTGGAACAGCATTTCGGCCCGATGAGCGAAGTTTCGCCAGGCTGGAAACTGCGCGTGTTGCTGGCGCAGGCACTGTTTTCCGATCCGGAAGTGCTGTTGCTCGACGAACCGACCAACCACCTGGACATCAACACCATTCGCTGGCTGGAAAACATCCTGACCCAGCGTAACAGCCTGATGATCATCATCTCCCACGACCGTCACTTCCTGAACAGCGTGTGCACGCACATGGCTGACCTGGATTACGGCGAGCTGCGTCTTTTCCCGGGCAACTACGACGAGTACATGACCGTGGCGACCCAGTCCCGCGAGCAACTGCTGTCGGACAACGCCAAGAAGAAAGCGCAGATTTCCGAGCTGCAATCGTTCGTCAGCCGCTTCTCGGCCAACGCCTCGAAAGCCAAGCAGGCCACCTCCCGCGCCAAGGCGATCGACAAGATCCAGCTGGCCGAGGTCAAGCCTTCCAGCCGCGTCAGCCCGTTCATTCGATTCGAACAGAACAAGAAGCTGCACCGTCAGGCGGTCATGGTCGAGAAAATGGCCAAGGGTTTCGATGGCAAGCCACTGTTCAAGGACTTCAGCTTTCAGGTTGAAGCCGGCGAGCGCGTCGCGATCATCGGCCCGAACGGTATCGGCAAGACCACCCTGCTGCGCACCCTGGTCAACGAACTGACCCCGGATGCCGGTAGCGTGAAATGGACCGACGCCGCTGAACTGGGTTACTACGCTCAGGACCACGCTCACGACTTCGAAGACGACGTCACCCTGTTCGACTGGATGGGTCAGTGGACCCAGGGCGAGCAGATGATTCGCGGTACTTTGGGCCGGATGCTGTTCTCCAACGACGAGATCCTCAAGTCGGTCAAGGTCATCTCCGGTGGTGAGCAAGGTCGCATGCTGTTCGGCAAGCTGATCCTGCAAAAGCCGAACGTGCTGATCATGGACGAACCGACCAACCACCTGGACATGGAATCGATCGAGGCGCTGAACCTGGCGCTGGAAAACTACCCGGGCACGCTGATCTTCGTCAGCCACGACCGTGAGTTCGTATCGTCCCTGGCCACGCGCATCATCGAGCTGAGCCCGAATGGCGTGACCGACTTCAGCGGCACTTATGACGACTACCTGCGTAGCCAGGGCGTTGTTTTCTAAGGGCAGCTTTTAGTTTCAAGCTGCAAGCTGCAAGTTAAAAGCCCTGTCCGTGTGACGGGGCTTTTTGCATTCGGCGTTTGGGAATGGTGGGTGCGCAGATATTCGCGAGCAGGCTCGCTCCCACATTGATCGTTCCCACGCTCCGCGTGGGAACGATCATTAAGGCGAAGTAGTTAGCCTGCTTTCTTTTATCCCGGCCCCGCGCCATGATGTCGGCAACTCTCCCACCGCCGCCCGCGAACGAGTGCTCATGTCTGCGCAGCCACTGCCACCGCAAAGCTCCCTGGCGATCACCCTGCAGATCGTCTCCATCGTTTTCTACACTTTCATTGCCTTTCTCTGTATCGGTTTGCCGATTGCGGTATTGCCCGGTTATGTCCACGAGCAACTGGGTTTCAGCGCGATCATTGCCGGCCTGGTGATCGGCTCGCAGTACCTCGCCACCCTGCTCAGCCGGCCGATGGCCGGGCGCATGTCGGACACGCTCGGCACCAAGCGGGCGATCATTTATGGCTTGTGGGGGATTGTCCTCAGTGGCGCGCTGACGTTGCTGTCGACCTTGCTGCAAAGCTTTCCGCTGACCAGCCTGTTGATCCTGATTGCCGGGCGCTTGTTGCTCGGTATTGCCCAAGGCCTGATCGGCGTCGGCACCATCAGTTGGTGCATGGGCCAGGTCGGTGTCGAGCACACGGCGAAATCCATTGGCTGGAACGGCATCGCCTCTTACGGCGCGATCGCCATTGGCGCGCCGCTGGGCGTGGTGATGGTTGCCGAATATGGCTTTGTCAGCCTTGGCATCGCGCTGTCGGCGTTGGCGGCAGGTGCGCTGTGGTTGATCCGCAACAAGCCTTCGGTGCCGGTGATTCGTGGTGAGCGCCTGTCGTTCTGGGCGGTGTTCGGCAAGATTGCGCCGTACGGCACCAGCCTGACGCTGGCCTCGATCGGCTACGGCACGCTGACGACGTTCATCACCCTTTATTACCTCAACCGAGGCTGGACCGGCGCAGCGTACTGCCTGACTGTGTTTGGCGTGTGTTTCATTCTCTCGCGATTGCTGTTTATTTCGGCCATCGCCCGCTTTGGCGGGTTTGCCTCGGCCATCGTTTGCATGTCGGTTGAAACTGTCGGGCTGGTGATGTTGTGGCTGGCGCCCTCCACTGCGTATGCGTTGATTGGCGCAGGGCTGGCGGGGTTCGGGCTGTCACTGGTGTATCCGGCGCTGGGGGTGGAAGCGATCAAACAGGTGCCGAGTTCCAGCCGTGGTTCAGGGTTGGGGGCTTATGCGGTGTTCTTTGATCTGGCACTGGCGATTGCCGGGCCATTGATGGGCGCGGTGGCGTTGAATCTGGGCTATTCGTGGATCTTCTTCAGCGCGGCATTGTTGTCGGTGACCGGGTTGGGCCTGACCTTGTTGCTCAAGCGCCGCGCAACCTCATGAAACCCCGATCTCCTTGTAGGAGCTGACGAGCGCAACGAGGCTGCGATCTTTTGATTTTGCTTTGAAGATCAAGAGATCGCAGCCTCGTTGCACTCGTCAGCTCCTACAGGAATTGGTGGCGGTGATGAAGTTATTGATCCGCCGTCTGCATCCCGGCCCGTGTCGATCTGCCCAGTGCATGAGCAAAAAACCGTCCGGCCTCGGAGATCAGGTTGCGGTGTATATCTTCGCGATCCACCCCGTCGGCATCGGTGCACAACGCCGGCATGGCGCGGATCTGCTCTTCGGTGCACGGCGCCATGAACACGAAGTGCCCTGCCCCGGCCAGCAATTTGAAGTCCGGCGCGGTGGGCAGTTTGCGCGCCAGGGCCGCAGCGTTTTTATCGAAGGCCACCAGTTTGTCGCCGTCGCCGCTGTAGAGCAGCACCGGTACGTGCACATCGGCGAGGGTATGGCGGCCAAACTTCAGGCTCAGCGGCGCCATCAGCAATAACGCGTGAACCCGTGGATCGGCCACTGGCTGCAAGTCATCGCGATCAACAATCAGCTCGCCCTGGGTGTTGCAGGCGTCGTGATCGTCCGGACGTTCCTGACAATAGCGGCGCAGACGATCCAGATCCGGTTGCGCCCCGGAAAGAATCAGCGCGGTCTCGCCCCCGGCCGAATAACCGATCACTCCGACCTGTCCAGCATTGACGAACGGCGCCAGCATGTTGTCGGCGAGGGTCGCGGTGATCGCTTGGGAAATCTGGATTGGCCGGCCGTAGAGATTGCTCAACGTGCCAAGTCGGCTGTGGTCGCGCCAGTTGTCGCCGGGATGAATCACCGCAACCACGACAAACCCCTTGCGCGCCAGTGAAGTGGCCAGATCATGCAGGGCCAGCGGCGTACCGGTGTTGCCGTGGGACAGCATCAACATCGGAAAGCGGCCGATCGCGACTTTGGTGTCTTCTCCGGCCTCGACCGAGTAACCCTCAAGCAAGCTCATGTGCTCGCGGTCACTGGACGGGTAAAAAGCGATGGCGCGCATCGGTTGCAGATCGAGCGGGTCGAGAAAGGTCATCTCGTGATAACCGACGCTCCAGACAGGGTGGCGCCCCGGTGCGGCCTGCACTGAATTCAGGCTGGCCAGCAGGCAAATCAGCAACAGTGCACAAAGATGCCTCATGAATGCCCTACCCTGTTGGACCACATCGTCGGATGTGCTGAATCTGCATAACCCGGGCCAGATTATGTAACAGTCAGAAACAAAAAACTCCGTATTCGGCCCTTGCGGAACCAGAATACAGAGTTTTTGGGGGATTACCTGAACATCAGCTGTTCTTTACGCAAGCCTTATGCGGCGGCGAACAGTTGCTCGCTGATCTTCGTTTGCGCAGCACTCATGGCGTTGTTGCGCACTTCTTCGCCATAGGCCAGACCTTCAGCGCGGACGATTTCGATATCGGTGATGCCGAGGAAGCCCAGTACCAGCTTCAGATATTCTTCATGAGCGATGCCGCTGGCCTGACCGGCATGAATGCCACCGGAAGTCGACACGATCACCACTTTCTTGCCGCCGCACAGACCTTCAGGGCCGGCTTCGGTGTAGCGGAACGTCTGGCCGGCGACGGCAACGCGGTCGATCCACGCTTTCAGTTGGGTTGGCACGGTGAAGTTGTACATCGGCGCGGCAATGACCACGGCGTCAGCAGCGATGAACTCGGCCAGGGTCGAAGCGCTCAGCTCGGCTTCGTGCTGTTGCGCAGCGTCGCGCAGTTCGGCGGTGGTGCCGGCGGCAACCAGCGTGGTCGACGAGAAGTGGCTGATCGCGTCGGCGGCCAGGTCGCGGTAGGTGACTACGGCGCTCGGCTCGGCAGCTTGCCAGGCGTCGACGACTTGACGGCTCAACTGACGGGAAGCCGAGTTGTCGCCGAGAATGCTCGAATCGATGTGCAACAGTTTCATGTGGGTTCTCCTGAAAGAATCGCCGGCGGCGACGGAATGGAGACAATCCTACGCAACAAACCAATAGCTGATTAGTCGCCGACAATGCGATAGTTCGTCCCATTGATAGAACGACTGGAAACGCGCATGCAGGACCTCAACGATCTCTACTATTTCGCCAAAGTGGTTGAAGCCGGCGGATTTGCCGCCGCCGGGCGCTTGCTCGGCATTCCCAAGTCACGCTTGTCGCGACGCATCGCTGAACTGGAAGAACGTCTCGGCGCGCGTCTGCTGCAACGCACTACCCGCCAACTGAGCCTAACTGCCGTGGGCGAACGCTATTTGCGCCACTGTCAGGCGATGCTGCTGGAAGCGGAAATGGCTGACGAAGCGGTGGCGAGCATGTCCAGCGAGCCGCGCGGGCGCTTGCGGGTGTCGTGCCCGACCGGGCTTGCCCATGAAATGCTGCCAACGGTGATCAGCGACTTTCTCGGCAAGTTTCCGCAGGTGCAGCTGGAGGTCGTGCTGCTCAATCGCCGGGTCGATCTGGTCACCGAAGGCATCGATGTTGCTTTGCGTGTGCGCGATCATGGTGATGAAGATCCGTTGCTGGTCACCCGCCGCTTGCGTCAGGCCCAGGCGGTGGTGATCGCCAGCCCGGCGTTCATGCAAGGCAAGACGATCACTCATCCGCAGGACCTGAAAAACCTGCCGGTACTCGGCGCGCTGGAAGCCGACCGCATGGTTCACGTCCGTCTGCTCGATCAGCGAGGCAAGAGCGTCGATCTGAGCATGGAAGCGCGGCTGGGCATTGATGACTTCGTGGTGCGCAAGGCCTGCGTCCTGGCCGGTCAGGGCTTTACCGTGCTGCCGATGATGTTCTGCGAAACCGAATTGCGTAACGGCACGCTGGTGCAAGTGCTACCGGAATGGTCATTGCCTGGCGGCTGGCTGCAAGCGGTGTACCCGCATCGGCGCGGGGTAATGCCGGCGGTGCGCGCATGGATCGATCACTTGGTCGAATCGTTCAATGCCTGCGGGGATCGATTTCTATGAAACAGGGAAGAATGAGCGAAGCCGAGGTCGCCGAGTTTTGTCTGGCCCTGCCCGGCGCCCGGGAAGATTACAAATGGGGCGGCGTGCGGGTGTTCTCGATTGCCGGCAACAAGATGTTTGCCTTGCAGGGATTACGTGGTGATTCGCTGGCGTTCAAGGTCGACAAGGACCTGTTTCTCGGCCATTGCGACCGCCCGGGGATTCATCCAGCGCCGTATCTGGCACGGGCGCAGTGGATCATCATGCACCCGCCCTACCCGCTGGGTGCCGAGGAATTGCAGGGTTTGTTGCAGCGATCGCATCAACTGGTGGTGAGCAAGTTGCCCAAGAAAACCCAAATCGGCCTGCTGCTGTAAACCCGGTCCCGCGTAGGAGCTGCCGAAGGCTGCGATCTTTTGATTGTGCTTTGATCGTTCCCACGCTCTGCGTGGGAATGCAGCCGGGGACGCTCTGCGTCCCAAAAGATCGCAGCCTTCGGCAGCTCCTACAGGGGTAAGTGTGTTCTTTAGATCAAAGACAACAGGTTTGAACCGAGGAAAATCTGGTCAATCCAGAACACCTGATGCAACAACACGATCGCCCAGAACAGAATCTGAAACGACACCTTGCGCGTCTTGTGCCGAAACACCTGCTGAGCGATCAACGCTCCCGGCCAGCCGCCCGCCAGTTCTACCGCATGCAGGATGTTTTCCGGCGTGCGCCAGGCATCGGCGCGGGCCTTGCGTTTGTCGGCCCAGTACAGAAAGAACGCCAGCACACTGACAATCCCGTACGCCGCCAACGGCACCCGCGACATGCCGCTGAGCCACATCGACAGCGAGCCGAACAGCGGCAGCGCGCAGATGATCAGCAACACCGCAAGCTTCAATTTCAGATGCTGAACGCGCCCGCTTGAAGGTCGTCCCTCAGGGCGGCGCGTGCGGGAATCTTTCATGCCTTGGCCGCCGACCAGTCCACCCAGCCGAACTGCCAGGTCGCCAGAATGAACAGGCCGAACGCAATCCTGTACCAGGCAAAGGCTGCGTAGCTGTGGCTGCCGATGAACTTGAGCAGGCCGCGCACAGCGATCATGGCGAAGATGAACGCGGTGACAAAACCAATCGCGAACACCGGGAAATCAGCCGGCACGAACAGGTCGCGGTATTTGTACCCCGAATACACTGCCGCACCGACCATGGTTGGCATGGCGAGGAAAAACGAGAACTCGGTGGCGGTCTTGCGTGACAGACCGAACAGCAAGCCGCCAATGATCGTCGAGCCGGAACGCGAGGTGCCCGGAATCATCGCCAGGCATTGCGCGAAGCCGATTTTCAGCGCGTCGGTCCAGCGGATTTCGTCGACGGTTTCGGCATGCACTTCATGTTGGCGCTGTTCGGCCCACAGCATGATGATGCCGCCGATGACCAGCGCCGCCGCCACGGTGATCGGGTTGAACAGGTATTCGTGAATCAGATCGGCAAAGATCACCCCCAGTACCACGGCGGGCAAAAAGGCGATCAGCAGGTTGGCGGTGAAACGCCGGGCGCTCGGCTGGGTCGGCAGGCCGATCACCACGTCGAGGATCTTGCGGCGAAATTCCCAGACCACCGCGAGAATCGCGCCGAGCTGGATGATGATGTTGAACGCCATGGCACGTTCGCCGCCGAAGTTCAGCAAGTCGGCGACGATGATCTGGTGTCCGGTACTCGAAATGGGCAAAAACTCCGTCAGCCCTTCTACAACTCCTAGAATCAGTGCCTGCAAGGCGGTCCAAAGATCCATCAATCCCCCAGAGAGCGATGCGCGCGGGCATGCCCCGATAGTATTTTTTCGTTCACTGCGTCCAGCGTAGCCGGTAAAAGCTGTAGCGATTGCGCGCGCACAGGATCCACACGAAACGGTAAAAATTCCGTGAAATATCAAAACCGGATTCAGGTTTTCGCGCGCGGGGCCGAAATCCTAACAGACAAGCCTCAAAAGCGCTCTGCGCGTTGGATGGTAGTCCCGGGCACTCAGCTGTGGCTGGATGCTGGCGATCGTTTATTACAAGAACAAGAATCCGGAGTGACAGCGTTATGAACAGCTTGCGCAGTGTGTCGATCAGCCGACGCTTGTGGCTCATCTTGATCGTGGCGGTGGTCATGTTGCTGACCTTGGGCGTGCTGATGCTCAAGCAGATCCACGACGACCTCTACCACGCCAAGGCGCAGAAAACCCAGCACGTGGTGCAGACCGCCAGTGGCCTGCTGACTTATTACCACGGCCTGGAAACCGCCGGCACCCTGACCAGGGATGCCGCGCAAAAGCAGGCGCTGACCGCGATCCGTGGCCTGCGCTACGACCAGAGCGACTACTTCTGGATCAACGACCTCACGCCCGTGATGGTCATGCACCCGACCAATCCCAAGCTCGAAGGCCAGAATCTTTCGGCGATCCGCGACCCGGACGGCTTTGCGGTGTTCAACGAGATGGTCGCCATCGCCAAGGCCAAAGGCGCGGGCATGGTCAATTATCGCTGGCCGAAACCGGGGGCGACTGATCCCGTTGCCAAGACCTCGTATGTGAAGCTGTTTGAGCCGTGGGGCTGGGTGATTGGTTCCGGCGTTTACGTCGACGATGTGCAGGCAGAATTCCAAGGACAAATGATCAAGGCGTCGGCGATCGGCCTGGCGATTGCGCTGATCATGGCGCTGCTGGTGATCCTGATCGCACGCAGCATTGTCCGTCCGTTGCAGGAAACCGTGAATGCGATGGCCAACATCGCCAGCGGCGAAAGCGACCTGACCCGCAGCCTCGATACCCACGGCAAGGATGAGGTCACTGAACTGGCCCATCACTTCAATGCGTTCACGGCCAAGTTGCGCCGAGTGATTGGTGATCTGCAGGTCTCGGCCAGCGCTTTGGGCCAGTCTTCCAGCGAGCTTGGCAACGATGCCTCGCAAGCGCAGCAGCGCAGTCAGCAGCAATCGCAGCAGATGGAACTGGTCGCCACGGCGATCAACGAAGTCACCTACGGCGTGCAGGACGTGGCGAAAAACGCCGAACACGCCGCCGCCGAAATGCGTGATGCCGAAGCGCAGGCGCAACAGGGGCAGATCAACATTGACGGCAGCCTGCAACAGATCGACAAGCTCTCCGGCACGATCGATCAGGCGGTGGAAGTGATCCGCACCCTGGCGGCGGAGAGCACGCAGATTGGCAGCGTACTGGAAGTGATTCGCTCGATTGCCGAGCAGACCAATCTGCTGGCCTTGAACGCGGCGATTGAAGCGGCGCGTGCGGGTGAACAGGGTCGCGGGTTCGCCGTGGTGGCCGATGAGGTGCGCTTGCTGGCCCAGCGTACGCAGAAATCGACCGCTGAAATTCAGTCGATGATTGAGCGTTTGCAGAATCACTCGGAGGCTGCGGTGAAGGTGATCGGCGACAGCAGCAAGGCCTCGCAATTGACCATCGAACAGGCGGGACTGGCCGGGGCGAGCCTTAATGCCATTGGCCAGGCGTTGCGTAATCTCAACGGCCTGAATGCGTCGATTGCCAGCGCTACCTTGCAACAGGCGCAGGTGGTGGAGGACATCAACCAGAACGTGACCCAGGCGGCCGGGCTTTCCCATAGCACCGCGTTGGCGGCTGAACAGTCGAGTGCAGCCAGCCTGCGGCTTGGGCAACTGAGCGAACAGCTCAACGGGTTGCTGCGCCAGTTCCGGGTCTGACCGGTCACCGAGGTGAGCCCACCCCTCATCGGAACGCCGCCCGCCCAGCCCTCTCCCCGAGGAGAGGGAGCAGATCATTGCGCTTTTCATGATCTGCGTTCGACGCGATATTCCAGGTCAGCGTACCTCGACCAAACAACGCGATCAGTTCCCTCTCCCTCCGGGAGAGGGTTAGGGTGAGGGGCTTTTGACCTGACTAATGCAGTACAATCCGCCCCCTTCTCAACTCCCCCAAGGATCCGCCATGTCCGGGCTTGAACTGTTTGCTGCTGCCCTCGGTGTCATCGCCGTGTGGCTGACGGTCAAGCAGAATCCGTGGTGCTGGCCGATCGGGCTGGTCATGGTGTTGCTCTACAGCTGGATCTTCTTTGAGGTGAAGCTGTATTCGGACATGTTGCTGCAAGTGATCTACGCCGCGCTGCAGATCTACGGCTGGTGGCAGTGGACCCGCGCCGGGACGATGCATGACGGTCGCCAGGTTACCCGCCTCGATGCACGCTCGATTCTGCTCGGCCTTGGCATTGGAGCGATCGGCAGCCTGTCGCTGGGCGCGGCGATGGCGCACTGGACCGACGCCGCACAGCCGTGGCTCGATGCCGCGCTCACCGGTTTCAGTCTGGTGGCGCAACTGTGGATGGCGCAAAAACGCCTGCAATGCTGGGCGCTGTGGTTCGTCCTCGATGTGATCTTTGTCGGCCTGTTCATCTATAAAGGCCTCTATCTGACTGCCGGCCTGTATGCGCTGTTTACCCTGCTCGCCGTGCAAGGCTGGCGGGAATGGCGTGCCGATCCGGCGTTGCGCACATGAAAGTCGTTGTTCTCACCGGCCCGGAATCCACCGGCAAGAGCTGGCTGGCGGCAGGCCTGGAGCAGCGTTTCGGCGGCGTGCGCGTTGATGAATATGTTCGGCGGTTTATCGAAGAAAACCCACGCGACACTTGCCTCGCGGATATTCCTTATATCGCCCGGGGCCAGTTGCAATGGGAAGATCAGGCGCGCGCGAAACAACCCGAACTGCTGATTCTCGACACCCATCTGCTGAGCAATATCCTTTGGAGCCAGACCCTGTTCGGCGACTGCCCGGCCTGGCTGCAAAGCGAATTGCTCACGCGCCATTACGACCTGCACCTGCTGCTGTCGCCGCAACAGGTCGACTGGGCCGAAGACGGTCAGCGCTGCCAACCGAATCTTGCGGATCGCATGGCATTTTTCGAAGCCACGCGCGCCTGGTTGATTGAGCATCAACAGGCGTTGCAAGTTATCGAGGGCAATTGGGCCGAACGGCACGCCCAAGCCTTTGCGGCGGTCGAGCTTTTGCTGTCCAGCTGAGCCGCGTTGGGACGAACCTGTCCGTTTTTGAAACACTCCTCACCGCGCAAAGCCCCCGTCCAAACGCTGTTCATCACTCCGTCACGTCACCTGTTACGCCGATGAAACACATCGGCGCAAACCCTTGTTCCAGAGCTTTCCAACGTCAAGCATCGTTCAAGCGCCCCTGCATGTGTCTCAGCGCTGAAACAGTGCCCGCACTGAGCGATTCTCAAAAACACCTAACCCATTGAAATAACCCGACAATTCAAAACCGGCACAGCTTTCGCTCTCTCCTTCACAACGCTGAATAACCCAGCCCACTGAAGAAGGAATTGCAGCCGTGGGGAATTTCAATAAAAGCCTGACCTGCCTCCTGCTGATCGGATCAGCCGCCAGCGCATTGATCAGTGTCAGCGCCCAGGCCGAAGGCAATGGAGTGATCGTCCTCAACCGCGACGTTCAACCCATCGCGATCGGTCGCAATGGCGGCAAAGACCCCTATCCGACCACAGTCAACGCCAACCCTTCGGCGCGGATCAACCAGACCCTCAGCAGTACCGAACTCACTGACGGTGATTTCGCCAGTGTCGCCAGCGGCTCATCGATTCGCGGCAACATGACCACGCCCAGTTCCAACCTGCCCGGCATGAACACCCTGACCAACCAGAACGGCCTGCCCGGTATGCGCACTGGCAGCGGCGGTGGTTCTGGCGCCTCGATCTCCAACACGGTCAACCGGGCGATGAGCACCGGGCTGGCGCCTCTGACTCGCATGGCCGGAGGCCAATGACATGAATCGCACCCTGCTGCTTCTCGCCCTGCTCGGCTGCACCAGCGCCATGGCCGATTCGGCTTCAGTCAACAAGGCCAATATTCAGGATTCCGGTGCTCAGTATCGCGGCAACTTCAATGTCAACCAGGCTGCCGGTGACCAGATGCAACAGGCCAACACCAAGGCGATTGCCATCGGCACCGAAGCCCATGCCACCACCAACGTCAGGCAGACCATCGACACGCGCGCCAGCCGCGCCATCGACGCGAGCGCCAACATCGGCGGCAACTCTTTCAGCAACGGCAACGGCATCCTCGGTGTGAACCAGGGCGCCGGTGCCAACAATCAAATGGCCAACGTTACGCGCGTCAGCATCAGTGCCGGCCCGCAGAGCGTTGACGACAGCGCCCTTTCACAACAGAACGTGGCGTTTTTACCGAGCTCAGGAGCAACTGGTACCTCAATCGGCAGTCGCCAGGTCACGACCAGTGATCAGGCCTTCACCGGCAGCCGCGGGGTAATCCAGGTGAACCAGAGTGCCGGGGTGGGGAACCGAATGGCTAACACCCTGAGCATCCGGGTCGCAGACTGACCCAAACAAAAAGCAGTGCAATTAGAAAAGTCCCAACACTTAACCAACTAATAAGCACGACGGAGAAACAACCATGAAACCTACAATGGCTCTCAAACCACTGGTTTTCGCACTCGCAGCAGTGATGGCAATGGCAGCACAGGCCGACGGTCGTGGTAACGGGCATGGCAATGGACACGGCAACGGTCACGGCCAGCCACAAGGTCCGAATCTTGAACAACTGCTGCAGATCACCGCAGGCGCCGGCGCCGCTGTACTCGATGCGCAAAACAGCGACGGCAACGTGGTGAAAAACCAGGGCACCCTGAACAATGCCAATGCCAGCGACTCGCTCAACGGCTCCAACGGCAACATGGGCGCCAACGTCGCCGCCGGCGACGGCAACCAGCAGGACAACGCTGCTGCACTGGCCACCGCTGACGAAAGCTTCATCTTCGGCAATGCTGTTGCCGCCTCGAGCGCGACTCAGGTGAACAACAACAACTACGTGAAAAACTCGTCCACCTTCAACAACGCCACGCTCAGCAATGCAGGCAACAATGGTTCCGGCAACATCGGCATCAACGTGAGCTCGGGCAACTTCAACCAACAGAAAAACAACCTCGCCATCGCCGTTTCCGGTGGTCGTGTAGCGCAGGCCGCTGCCTCTGCCAACCAGTCCTCGACTGGCCTGGTCGTGGAAAACAAAGGCGTGCAGGCTTACAAAACCGACACCCTCACCGGTACTTATTCAGCCGCTGGCGCGTTCAAAGCCAAAGGCACTGCGACCATCGAAGACGACAACCACGGCGGTTGGGGCAACCGTGGCGGCGGCCATGGCGGCAACGATGATCAGAAAGCCAAGTTCGAAGCCGTGGGTACTTTTGGCCTCGCTGGCGTCACCACCCAACAAGTGTTGACCAAAGATGGCTGGAAAACTCCAGTCGTCAACAACGCCAACATGACCAACTCGATGAACAACTTCTCCGGCAACGGCGGAGCCAACGTCTCGGCGGGTGTGGGCAACCAACAAAGCAACTCGCTGTCCATCGCCGCAGGTTGCAAAGCCTGCATGTAATCGCGATCGAAACGAAAGCCCCGGCAACGGGGCTTTTTTCCCAGGTTCCACAAGGCGTATTCGATCATGCGGACTCCTGCCCTCCTCGCTCTGCTTTGTCTGTGCGGCCTGACTCAGGCAGCCCAGATGCCGATCGCTGCCCTGCCGGGTGGCGTGCTGGTCTACAAGGACGTGCAAAGCATTCGTGAGCGCAAGTTTGCCGACATCGTCGAACAGAAAACCGATTTCAGCTGCGGCGCTGCTGCACTGGCAACGGTTCTGCGCCAGGCCTATTGGCTCGACGTCGATGAGGAGCACATCATCAAAGGCATGCTGGTCAACGCTGACCAGGACCTGGTGCGAACCCAGGGTTTCTCCATGCTCGACATGAAGCGCTACGTAGAGAGCATCGGCATGCGTGCCCGTGGCTACCGGATCCCGCCCGAGAAACTCGAAGCGGTGACCATTCCGGTGGTGGTTCTGATGGACATTCGTGGCTACAAGCACTTCGTCGTCCTGCAGCGTTCGGACAAAGATTGGGTTTACATCGGTGACCCGGTTCTTGGCCACAAGCGCTACAAGCACGACGACTTTGTCAAAGGTTGGAACGGCATTGTCTTTGCCATCGTCGGCCCCGGTTACGACAAGGCCAACGCCTTGCGCAGCCCTCCCGTGCCGCTGACGGCGAAGAACTCGCTGGACAGTTTCAACCCGGTCAAAGATGCGGAATTGATGGATTTCGGGTTCATTCAGAGCGACTTCTTTTAATCGCCGAGTTAGAGAATGGGACTGGATGTCCCGGGAGCAGCAGATGAAAAGCTCATACTGGCTGGCCGCCGCCTGCCTGGCAGCGAGTGCGTCAGGTTTAGCCCATGCCGGATTCAAACCCATCGAAATCAAGGACCAGGAGCTCGCCGAGCTGCGCGGTCGTTACGTCATGCCGGGGCGGATCATCAGCTTCGGCATTGTCATGAGCAGCACCTGGCGCAACGCCAGCGGCGACTTGATCGGGGCCGCGACCTCGATGCAGATCCAGGCCGCAACCGTCAAACCGGAATTCTATGTCTCGACCATCAAGGAGTCGGGCAATGGCAGCGCTCTCGCATCAGGCACCGGCACTGTCATCGGTGGTGCCGGCCTCAATAGCAGCCAGGGTGTGACGCAAAGCGTACGCGCCGCCGGCGATGGCAACACCGCCAGCAACAACGTCGCGATCAACGTCAGCGAAGCCAGCCAGGCCCCGGCACTGGTGCCATCGCAGGGCCAGGCGCTCATCGCCGGGCAGACCATCAGCGGCAGCAACGGCGCCGGCAGTGTCGCGGTTTCGGCCAATGGCGGTGGCGTGCAAATGGCCATTCAGGCCAGCGGCAATCAAGGCACGGCGCTGCAACAGGTCGCCCAGGGCGGGCTGCTGCAAAACACCCGTTTGCTGGGCAGTGCCAACGTGGTCAACAACCTTACACAGCTCAACGTCGTACTTAACAATAACGGCAGAAGCGCCGGTGCACTGGATTGCAACCTGACCCAACTCGGGGCCCTACGCAATATCGGATATTGAACTACGCTGAGTCTCGATCATTGGGCTTAAAGGGACGGCTTATTCATGTATCGATCAGTATCACTGCGTGCTGCAGTGTGTTTGAGTACCCTTCTCCCGGCGGCAATGCTGCAAGCAGCACCCGACGCCGATGTAGAAGCCCTGAAACGGGAACTTCTGGAACTGAGACAACGATACGAACAACAACAACAAGCGCTGGCGGTACTTGAACAACGGGTCCGCCAGGTAGAAGAAACACCCGCCGCCCCACCGCCAAAACGGCTGGCCAAATCGCCGTCCGACATGAAAGGCAATCGCGTCGCCGGAGCCGCCACAGGCACCGGTGCGGCCGCTGCATCGGGAGGCGCTGCCGGGGGCAGTGGCGCATCCTACGGTCAATCACTGGCCGATGATTCACAACCGGCACAGAGCGTTTCCAATCTGTATGACGAAGCCAGTGGTTTCTTTGGCGGCGGCAAGTTCAGCGTGGAAACCGGCCTGACCTATTCGCGCTACGACACCCGTCAGTTGATCCTCAACGGGTTCCTTGCGCTGGATTCGATCTTCCTGGGCAACATCAACCTCGACCGGATCAAGGCCGACACCTGGACCCTGGACCTCACCGGCCGCTACAACTTCGACAATCGCTGGCAGTTCGACCTGAACGTGCCGGTGATCTATCGCGAGTCGACGTATCAATCCGGCGGCGGCAACGAGGGCGCGGCTGGCGTAACAACAGAAGAAACCGTAACCAAGGATCCAACCATTGGCGACGTCAACTTCGGTATCGCCTACAAGTTCCTCGACGAGTCGGTCAACACCCCGGACGCCGTCGTCACCTTGCGCGTCAAGGCGCCGACCGGCAAAGACCCGTTCGGCATCAAACTGCGCCAGACCGACGCCAACTCCAACCTGTTCGTCCCCGACACCCTGCCCACCGGCAACGGCGTCTGGTCGATCACGCCGGGCATCTCGCTGGTCAAGACGTTCGACCCGGCGGTGCTGTTCGGCAGCCTCTCCTACACCCACAACCTCGAGGAGTCGTTTGACGACATCAGTTCCACCGTCAACCAGAAAAACCCGGGCAAAGTGCGCATCGGCGACAGCTTCCAGATCGGCGCCGGTATCGCCTTCGCGCTTAACGAGAAGATGAGTATGTCGTTCTCGGTCTCCGACCTGGTGCAACGCAAGAGCAAGCTGAAACAAGACGGCGGCGACTGGGAATCGGTGGTGTCCAGTGATGCCAACGCCGGTTACTTCAACGTCGGCATGACCATTGCGGCCACCGACAACCTGACGATCGTGCCAAACTTGTCGATTGGTATGACGGATGATGCGCCGGACTTTTCGTTCAGTCTGAAATTCCCGTATTACTTCTAAGCAAAAGCAAAAGATCGCAGCCTTCGGCGGCTCCTGCATGTGGATTCGAGTAATCCCCGCAGGAGGCGCCGAAGGCTGCGATCTTTTGATTCTCAGGCTCTTGCTCGTGACCACTCATCGGAAACACGTCCGCACCTGTCAGATCTTACAGGTGCGCCCTGCCCTCAAATCCGCTTTCATGACTCCAGCGCCTGGCACCTTGCAACCGGGCCCATAACGGAGCACTGCCATGAGCCAGCCGCTGGATGAAAACCGCATTCTTGCCCTGAGCCCTCCCTTCATACAGGGTAAGGTCGACTTGCAGACGCCGGAGAACTATCACGGAGGCATATCGCTGGATACCGTCAAGGACGATATGCGGGTTTTCGTAGATCCGTGGATAGGTATGGCACTGAAAGACGAATGCCAAATGTCTTATGACGGCGTCATTGTCGGAACGATACCGGTCGATGAAAACAATCTGAATAAACGGCTGGAATTCAAAATCCCCAGGGCTCAGGTCACCAATGGCGCAGCACTCGTCTTTTACACGGTGAAACGCTTGGGTCAGGAGCCAGTGAGCTCCGAGCCGGTGTTGCGTATGTGGGTCCAGCTCACACGGCCAGGCGGCCTGGATCGCGACAGCGAGGACGGCCATTCCGGCCTGCTCTACACGCTGAGCCCTGATCCGTCTCAAGGCGTGGATGCGGAAATGGCCCGGCGGGAAATCCGCATGCTCATCGTCCCTTATGAAAACATCGCCGTCTTCGACACCATTCGTTGTGGTTGGGGAGATCAGGTGGTGACGTACTACCCGGTCACCAGAGAGCAGATCGAAGATCCGGTCAACAATCCGATCATCGTCACCTTCACCGAAAAAGTCATCAGAGACCAAGGCAACGGCAGAAACATCGAAGTGCGCTATCAGGTCTTCGACCGGGTTAATAATTTCCCGGTTCCAGAGGCGCCGTGGTCGAAAGTCACCTATGTCAATGTGGACCTGAGCATCAGCCGCTTGCCGGCGGCAACAATCTGGGTCAACAACCAGAACGTCACCACCATCGACCTGAAGGTACTGGGCACGAGCGACGCCGATGCGCGGGTGTATTTCACCCCGTCGGATTTCCAGATCGGAGACGAAGTCGAGCTAAGGTGTACCGGCCAGACACCTGAGGGAGTACCTGTCACGATAGGATCGTTGGTACACACGGTCGGCGCCGTGCCTGGGCACTTCGATTTCAAGCTGGCCAATGCCTCGATCAGGGCCATGGTCAATGGCTCGGCCACGACCAACTACAAGTTACTCCGCGCCAACGTACCTGCACGTCCGTCCAATGACGTTGTTGTTCCAATCACTGGCGAAGTCAGTCAGTTGAAGCCGCCCACGGTTGTCGAGGCGCCGGATTACAAACTTGACCCGAACCGGCATCAGAATGGATTCACCGTGGTGTTTGACACCGCCGCGTTTGGCGCAAATCACGAGGTAAAACTGGAAATCGCCGGCACACCCGGCGCCGGCTCAGTACCTCCCCAGCAAAAGCCGGTGGCGGGACAGTCGAAAGTGCAATTCGACATTGATTTCTCCGTCACCGGGGCAAATCTGCAGCGCAGTGTGGAGCTGATATACAGCCTGATCGTTAATGGACAGCCGACGCCGGTGCAGAGTGTGACGCTGGTGATTGGTGAGTTGCTGCAGTCGAGCATGCCGATGCCGAAGATCGAGGGGTTTGATGGTGAAGTGCTGGATGTTGGGTTGATCAAGGATGACACTAAGGTTTTGTGTGAGGCTTGGCCGTTCCAGTGCGCCGGTTGTCCGATTTGGTTGGAGTATGTGGAGACGTTTGCAGGGGGTGGGGAGCGGGTCAAGCAGCAGTTTGTGGGGGCAGCGCATGATCAGGAAGTGGGGCTGAGTTATCTGGCTGAGGTGGAGTGGTTGCGGGGGTGTAAGGCGGATTCGAGGTTGGTTGTTGTGTTGAAGGTTGGGTTGTATGAGGGGGCGGTTGAGAGTGAGGCGGTTGCGTGTCAAGTGAGGAGCTATGGGGTGAAAGCGGGGTTGGATGATTTGACAACGTTTGATAACTACAACTGGAATCATTGGGCCCAATCTACGACTTACATGCTATCCAATATCGTTCTTTCTTCGAACGAGTACTTTTTGGAAGCGATATTTGAGCAGACCTACAAATTCGGAGTTTTTCTCTGCAAGAGTTATCAAGATATCGAGACGGGCACACAGCTTGAGTTCAGTTACGAATTCCGGACCGCAACGTCGATGAGAGCTTTTTTTGCTCAAAATAATGTTAGAACGAATCACGACTTGCCTGCTAGCGAATCATGGCAATCAGTTAAAGTCCCCTTTCGCTCGGCGGCGGCGTCCACGCCGAGGACACTCATGCTGCTTTTGTACCTGGAAAACCCTACACAGAGTTTCTCTATAAAAAACCTGAGACTGAAAAAAACGTGAAGAGCACTTTAATTTCAATTAGCGGGGATTGCGGCGCTCATCTAATATCAGGCTTATGCATTGACTTGTAAAAAGTAGGCCGCGACACTCCCAGGACTTCGCAAACACACTCAAATTATTGCTATGCCGATTCAACCCATCACGTACGCCTGCCGCTTCACCCGGGTATTTGTGATCCTCCCTAGAGCTAATGGAGTGGCGAACTTTTCATCTTCACGGTTATTATCGCCAGTCCAAAAATCGACCACTCATCGGAAACACCCCCGCACCTGTCAGATCTGACAGGTGCGCCCTGCCCACAAATCCGCTTTCATGACTCCAGCGCCTGGCACCTTGCAACCGGGCCCATAACGGAGCACTGCCATGAGCCAGCCGCTGGATGAAAACCGCATTCTTGCCCTGAGCCCTCCCTTCATACAGGGTAAGGTCGACTTGCAGACGCCGGAGAACTATCACGGAGGCATATCGCTGGATACCGTCAAGGACGATATGCGGGTTTTCGTAGATCCGTGGATAGGTATGGCACTGAAAGACGAATGCCAAATGTCTTATGACGGCGTCATTGTCGGAACGATACCGGTCGATGAAAACAATCTGAATAAACGGCTGGAATTCAAAATCCCCAGGGCTCAGGTCACCAATGGCGCAGCACTCGTCTTTTACACGGTGAAACGCTTGGGTCAGGAGCCAGTGAGCTCCGAGCCGGTGTTGCGTATGTGGGTCCAGCTCACACGGCCAGGCGGCCTGGATCGCGACAGCGAGGACGGCCATTCCGGCCTGCTCCACACGCTGAGCCCTGATCCCCTGACCATCAGCCGCTTGCCGGCGGCAACAATCTGGGTCAACAACCAGAACGTCACCACCATCGACCTGAAGGTACTGGGCACGAGCGACGCCGATGCGCGGGTGTATTTCACCCCGTCGGATTTCCAGATCGGAGACGAAGTCGAGCTAAGGTGTACCGGCCAGACACCTGAGGGAGTACCTGTCACGATAGGATCGTTGGTACACACGGTCGGCGCCGTGCCTGGGCACTTCGATTTCAAGCTGGCCAATGCCTCGATCAGGGCCATGGTCAATGGCTCGGCCACGACCAACTACAAGTTACTCCGCGCCAACGTACCTGCACGTCCGTCCAATGACGTTGTTGTTCCAATCACTGGCGAAGTCAGTCAGTTGAAGCCGCCCACGGTTGTCGAGGCGCCGGATTACAAACTTGACCCGAACCGGCATCAGAATGGATTCACCGTGGTGTTTGACACCGCCGCGTTTGGCGCAAATCACGAGGTAAAACTGGAAATCGCCGGCACACCCGGCGCCGGCTCAGTACCTCCCCAGCAAAAGCCGGTGGCGGGACAGTCGAAAGTGCAATTCGACATTGATTTCTCCGTCACCGGGGCAAATCTGCAGCGCAGTGTGGAGCTGATATACAGCCTGATTGTCGATGGACAGCCGACGCCAGTGCAGAGTGTGACGCTGATGATTGGTGAGTTGCTGCAGTCGAGCGTGGAGATGCTGAAGACCGAGGGATTCGTGGATGATTTGACTACGTTTGACAATTACAATTGGAATCATTGGGCACAATCATCTGACAACTGGCTATCAAATATTGTTTTCTCTTCGAGCGAATATTTCTTGGAAACAAGATCTATATCTGGGACCACGCACGGCATTGCCCTTTCCAAGTGCTTCCAAGGCATCCAAACGGGCACTCAACTTGAGTTCAGTTTCGACTTTAGATCCGCAGCTCCGACAACGTGTTTTCTTGCTCATAACAATACAAGAGAATATTTCGATTTGCCTGCTAGTGGGTCATGGCAACCAATGATAGTCCGCTTTCGCTCGGAGTCGTCCTCTACACCGAATACACTTATGTTGATTCTTTATGGGAAAACCTCCCAAATTTTATTCATAAAAAACCTTAGGCTGAAAATATATGACTAAGCATCCTAACTAGGGATTGGCGGGAGGTGGCCGCACTCACCTAATCTGATGCTTATGCAACAACCGATAAAAAGTAGGCCGTGAAACCCCTAGAACTTTCGCGGCCACACTCAAATTATCACTATGCCGATTCAACACATCACACAACGCCTGCCGTTCCGCCCTGGTCTTGTAATCCTCCAGCGTACCCATCGGCGTGGCGATCGAGTGTTGGCTGATCAACCCTAAATCCCTTGCCTCGATCTGCCGTCCCTCCGCCAGCACCAGCCCCCGCCGTACCCGGTTCGCCAGCTCGCGCACATTGCCCGGCCAGTCATGCTTGCCCATGGCAATCAATGCATCTTCGCTGAAGCTGCGTGGCCGGCGCCCGGTTTCGTGGCTGTAGAAGTGCGAAAAATGGTTGGCCAGCATCGACAGATCGCCATGGCGCTCGCGTAGCGGTGCGGTGACCACTTGCAGGACATTGAGCCGGTAATACAGGTCTTCGCGAAAACGCTTCTTCTCGATTGCCGCTTCCAGGTCAACGTGGGTTGCGGCCAGAACGCGAACGTCCACCGGGATCGGCTGACTGCCGCCTACCCGCTCGATGTGCTTTTCCTGCAGAAAGCGCAACAGGTTGGCCTGCAATTCCAGCGGCAAGTCGCCGATTTCGTCGAGAAACAACGTACCGCCATTCGCCGCTTCGATGCGTCCGACCTTGCGCTGGTGTGCGCCGGTGAACGCGCCTTTCTCGTGGCCGAACAATTCGGACTGAATCAAATGCTCTGGGATCGCCCCGCAGTTGATCGCTACAAACGGTTTGTTGTGACGCTGGGATTGTCGGTGCAGGGTGCGCGCGACCAGCTCTTTGCCGGTGCCGCTTTCGCCGCGAATCAGCACGGGCGATTCGGTCGGGGCCAGTTTGCTCAACAGTTTGCGCAGTTCGCGGATCGGTTTGCTGTCGCCGAGCAGTTCGTGCTCTGGCTGATCGACATGAATCGTGCCCTGCCCGCGCAGGCGCGCCATGCCGAAGGCGCGGCCGAGTGTGACTTGTACGCGGGAGACATCGAAGGGCAAGGTGTGGAAGTCGAAGAACCATTCACAAACGAAGTCACCGACGTTCTGTAAACGCAGGACTTCCTGATTGAGCACGGCAATCCATTCGGTGCCGCTGCGGCTAATCAGCTCTTTGACCGCTTCTGGACGTTCCAGGTGGTAAGGCTGCAAGCGCAGCAGGCCGACGTCACAGGCGCGGGATGCGGCGTTCTCCAGATTACAGCTGTCGACATCCCAACCGACGGCGCGCAATCCAGGCAACAGGCGATGGCAGTCGTCACACGGATCGACCACCAGTAAACGTCTCGACGCAGGCGCTTCGCTCATGACTGTTCCTTGGCGCCAAATTTGATAAATGATCGAAAAAACAGTCATTTGGCAGACCCGGTTGTAACACTAGCAAGATTTTGACGGGTGCTTGTACCGATTGCTTATAGGGCGGGTATCAAAAGAGTTATAAGAAAGTTGGTTGTTAGTTAGCTATCGACTATTTGCGGCGAGTCAAAGAGCGGCCCCTCACCCTAGCCCTCTCCCAAGGGAGAGGGAACTGACCGAGGTATTTGCGCGGGGTACGCCGATCTGAAAGACCAAGCCGAACTCGAGTTTGAAAAGCCCACAAATCCGCTCCCTCTCCTCGGGGAGAGGGCTGGGCGGGCGGCGTTCCGATGAGGGGTGAATTCAGCGCGGTGTCCGGACATGTTCAGGATTAACAAAACAAACTTACGTTATGTAAAGAACCTGAAATTTCTTTGTTTCACTTGTGACCCGCCCCCCGGTTGCGTGCATCAGTACAAGTAACCAGCCGCACGGTAAGCCCAACCGACGGCACATCACTTGATTGGGCGCCAATAGAGAGAAGACCCCATGACTGCCCCGCTGCGTATCAACGAAGCTCTTCTGATTGCCAACCACGCCTTCAAGCCTTTCCAGTGCGTGGCCTGGGCGCCACAAGACGGCAATGGCGAACTGAGCCTGACCGTCGTCGACCGCACCAACTCACACATCGGTCGCAAACAGATCCCGAGCAGCGCCTACTCTGACCCGGCGCAACTCGAACAACTGCTGCAACAGGCCCGCGCCGAGCTGAGCGAAGACGGCCACAAGTTGCAATCGTGGTCGATGCCACACTGATAATCGAACAAAGGCGGATGACGTTAAAGTCACCCGCCTTTGTTGTATGCGAAGTCGAATAAGCACGGTACTTACCGCGCTGTTTCATCCAAATTGCTTGGCTCGCTTGCGACTGGTTCAACAAGACACTGTTCTGGCACAGTGCGACCGTCGTTCTGTTGATTCGTCCAGTTGTACTTCTCGCGGTTCAGGGATTGAATGTTTCGCTCGTGCAGTCAGCCTCCCAATCACTGGGATATCGGCTACTCGCAAGGAGACGCGTGCATGTCGACCCTGAACACTTATGCGCTGCCCACGGTATGGAACAACCCCGGTTCGCTCGACTCGACCTTCGCCATCGGCGGTGTTGCGCAGGTGTACTTTGCCGGTAGCCTGTCCAGCCAGACGCAACATGTCGCGCTCGATGCGCAGGGTCGGATTCTGGTCGCCGCCAAGGTCGGTACGCCGAAGGGAAGTCGTTTTGGCCTGGCACGGCTGCTGGGTGATGGTTCGGCGGATTTGTCGTTCGGTATTCAGGGCAGCGTGATCGGCAGTTTCGTCGAAGGATTCGAAGCCAAGGCCGGCAAGGTTCAGGTGCTAGCTGACGGCAAGATTCTGCTGGCCGGCCTGCATTATGAAGACACCCATCGCACCCTCCCCGCCTTCGCCCTGTTCGATGCCGACGGCAGGCCAGATCGAACTTTCGGTGATGACGGCTTCCAGATCGTGCGCCTGCCCGGCGAGCTGTCAATGGGCACCCGCGACAACTGGCTGCCGCCGGGTGTGCCAGGTGTTGAAGCCTGTGACTTCGCGGTGCAGGAAGACGGTCGCATTCTGCTGATCGCCAACCATCATTTCAGCCTCGCCGACCACGCCGGGATGCTGATTCGCCTCTGTTCTGATGGAAGCCTCGACGAATCGTTCAACGGGCGCGGATTTGTCATGGTTCGCCACTTGCTGCTCAACACCTGGCTGAGCACCCTGCTGTTGAAGGCGGATGGGCGAATTGTCGTCGCAGGTTCCATCGACTTTCCGCAGCAAGGGCTGCTGGCGGTTTACCAGTCCGATGGGCGTCTGGACGAGCGTTTTGCCGTGGACGGTTTCATGGCGTTCAGGGCCCACGGCAACAGCGCGCAGGTCAGCCAGATCATCGAGTCCGCCGACAGGCTCTACTGCTTCGGCAGCAGCCGCGATCCAATCCGCTGCCTGACGTTTGTCCTGCACGCCAACGGTCGCCCGGACCTGCACTGTCATCATGGCCAACCACAGGTGGTGGACATCGGTCCCAGCGGCTGCCAATGGAACGCCGCCCGGTTGATGAGCGACGGCCGCATCGTTGCCGTGGGCGCGACCATCGGCGGGGTTGAAGCCGACTTCATGGTCGCCCGTTATCAAGCTGACGGCAGTCTCGATCCAGCGTTCGGCCAGGGCCACGGTTGGTTGCGCACGCGACTGGGGCGAAGCCTCGATACAGCCAATTCTCTGGCCGTACAAACTGACGGGGCTATCGTGGTGGGGGGCTATTCACTGGATGGCAACTACCGGGCAATGGTTGCGCGTTATCTGAATCCCTAGAGCATTCAACAGGATCGAGGTTATCGGCGACTTGATCTTCCTTGAAACATCCGGCAACTTTCGCGCTTCTAAATAAAAGGAGCAGCCGATGTCCGGTTCAATCGCCCAGGCGTTCGCGCACAACTTCCTCGGGCAATCGCCACGCTGGTACAAGGCGACCATCGTCGGTTTTCTCATTCTCAATGCCGTGGTGCTGTTCACCATCGGCCCGGTCGCCGCAGGCTGGTTGCTGGTGATCGAATTCATCTTCACCCTGGCCATGGCGCTCAAGTGTTATCCGTTGATGCCCGGCGGCCTGCTGTTGATTGAAGCGTTGCTGTTGAAGATGACCACGCCGCAAGCGCTGTACGATGAGTTACTGCACAACTTTCCGGTGATCCTGCTGCTGATGTTCATGGTTGCCGGCATCTACTTCATGAAAGATCTGCTGCTGTTTCTCTTCTCGCGGCTGCTGTTGGGCGTGCGCTCGAAAGCGATTCTGGCGCTGATGTTCTGCTTCCTGTCGGCATTTCTTTCGGCATTTCTTGATGCGTTGACCGTGACGGCGGTGATCATCAGTGCGGCTGTCGGGTTTTACTCGGTGTATCACCGGGTCGCGTCGGGCAATGATCCACGCAAGGACAGCGAATTCGGTGACGATCAGCATTTACCGTCGCGACACCATGAGGACTTGAATCAATTCCGCGCTTTCCTGCGCAGCCTGTTGATGCACGGCGCGGTCGGCACGGCGCTCGGTGGCGTCTGCACTTTGGTCGGTGAGCCGCAGAACCTGTTGATCGGCCATGAGATGGGCTGGCATTTCGGCGAGTTCTTCCAGAAGGTAGCCCCGGTGTCGCTGCCGGTACTGGTCGCGGGTCTGGTTACTTGCGTGCTGCTGGAGAAGCTGCGCTGGTTCGGATACGGCACGCTGCTGCCGGACAACGTCCGCGCTGTGTTGGCCAACTACGCTGCCGAGGACAACGCCAAACGTACGCCTCGTCAGACGGCGGCGCTGCTGGTGCAAGGCGCGGCGGCGCTGATTCTGATTGGTTGCCTGGCGTTTCACCTGGCTGAAGTCGGCCTGATCGGTTTGATGGTGATTGTGTTGATCACTGCGTTTACCGGCATCACCGACGAGCATCGCCTGGGCAGCGCGTTCAAGGACGCCATGCCGTTTACCGCGCTGCTGGTGGTGTTTTTTGCCGTGGTGGCGGTCATTCACGATCAGCATCTGTTCGTCCCGCTGATCGAGTGGGTCTTGGCGTTGCCGATGGATCAACAGCCGGGGATGTTGTTCATCGCCAATGGTCTGCTCTCGGCGATCAGCGACAACGTGTTTGTCGCGACCATTTACATCACTGAGGTGAAACAGGCTTTTCTTGCCGGGCACATGACTCGCGAGCACTTCGAAACCTTGGCGATTGCGATCAACACCGGCACCAACCTGCCGAGTGTGGCGACACCGAATGGTCAGGCAGCGTTTCTGTTCCTGCTGACCTCGGCGATTGCACCGCTGGTGCGGTTGTCGTACGGGCGCATGGTGTGGATGGCGGTGCCGTATACCGTGGTGATGGGTTTGTTGGGCTGGTATGCGGTGAGCTATTGGCTATAACGACTAGCGATGTGTAGGAGCTGCCGAAGGCTGCGATCTTTTGATTGGGACGCAGAGCGTCCCGGGCTGCATTCCCACGCAGAGCGTGGGAACGATCAAACACCGCAAAACCCATGTAGGAGTGGATCAGTGCGGGAGGATGTACTGCTCGATCGCCAAAGCCACGCCGTCTTCGGTGTTCGACGCTGTAACGACATCCGCCTGACGCTTCACCGCCTCTTCCGCCTGTCCCATGGCAATCGACAAGCCGGCGCATTTGAACATCGCCGGGTCGTTGCCGCCGTCGCCGATGACAGCGGTTTGCTCGAGCGGCACGCCGAGGTATTCGGCAATCGTTGTCAGCGCGGTGCCTTTGTTGGCCTCAAGCGCAGTGACGTCCAGATACACCGGCTGCGAGCGCGACACTTGCGCCATGCCGTTGACCTTGGGCAACAGCTGCGCCTCCAGCTCAATCAGCAACTCTGTGTTATTGCTGGTGGCAACGATCTTGTCGATGCGCTCCAGATACGGCTCGAAACTCTCGACCACCACCGGCGGATAGCCGAGGCCGCTCTGCTCACGAGGGACCATCGGCCCGTGCGGGTCCTTGAGCAGCCAGTCGCCGCCACTGAACACCCAGATTTCCACCTCCGGTTGATCGGCAAACTGCGCCAAAGCAATCAGCGCGGTCGTGGCCGGCAGATAATGCGCGGCCAACAGTGTGCCGTCCGGTTTGACGATGGTGCCGCCATTGAACGCCGCTGTCGGCAGATCAACGCCCAGCGCCTCGATCTGCTGCAACATGGCTTTCGGCGGGCGGCCGCTGGCGAGGCTGAACAGCACGCCGGCCTCGCGCAACGAGCGAACGGCGTCGATGGTGCGTTGATTCAGTGTGTGATCCGGCAGCAACAGCGTGCCGTCCATGTCGCTGAGCAGAAAACGTATCGGTTGTTTCGACAAATCACTCATCCCAGGCTGTGCCAGACGCGACCATCGCGAGTCAGCAGATCTTCGGCTGCTTGCGGACCATCTTCGCCGGCCGCATACGTTTCGACGCTGGCATCCTGCTGCCAGGCATCAAGGAAAGGCTGCACCGCTCGCCAACCGTTCTCAATGTTGTCGGCACGCTGGAACAGGGTCTGGTCGCCGGTCAGGCAGTCGTAGATCAAGGTTTCGTAGCCGGTGGAAGGCTGCATCTCGAAGAAATCCTTGTACGCAAAACCCAGCTCGATATTGGCCATGTTCAGCGCCGGCCCCGGGCGCTTGGCCAGCAGGTCGAACCACATGCCTTCGTTTGGCTGGATCTGGATACGCAGGTAAGTCGGCTGCAACTCGTCGACTTCGGTGTCGCGGAACTGTGCGTACGGCGCCGGTTTGAAGCAGATGACGATCTCGGTGTCGCGCACGCTCATGCGCTTGCCGGTGCGCAGATAGAACGGCACGCCGACCCAGCGCCAGTTATCGATCATCACCTTCAGCGCCACGTAGGTTTCCGTGGTGCTGTCGGGCGACACGTTGGCTTCTTCGCGATAACCCTTCAACGGCTGGCCATCGCGCTCGCCGGCGCTGTACTGGCCGCGCACCGAGTTGGCCCGGGCTTCTTCCGTCGACCAGGGACGAATCGCCCCGACCACTTTGGCCTTCTCGCCGCGCACCGCGTCAGCGCCGAAAGCAGCCGGCGGTTCCATGGCGACCATGGCCAGCAACTGGAACAGGTGATTGGGCACCATGTCGCGCAGTGCGCCGGTGTGTTCGTAAAAACTGCCACGGGTTTCCACACCGACGGTTTCCGCCGCGGTGATCTGCACGTGGTCGATGTAATGGTTGTTCCAGAACGCTTCGAACAGGCTGTTGGAGAACCGGCTGACCAGGATGTTCTGCACGGTTTCCTTGCCCAGGTAATGGTCGATCCGGTAGATCTGCTTTTCGCTCATGACCTTGAGCAGGCAGGCGTTCAAGGCTTCGGCAGTGTGCAGATCGGAGCCGAACGGCTTCTCGATCACCACCCTTCTGAACGCTTCGGGCGTTTCTTCAAGCAAACCGGCGCTGCCGAGACGGCGCACCACTTCACTGAAGAAACGTGGCGCGGTGGCCAGGTAAAACACCGCATTGCCGGTGCCGCTGTCGGCGATTTTCGCCGCCAGGGCGGAATAAGTGCTGTCGTCGAGGAAATCACCCTGGACGTAGCTGATGCCTTTGGCGAGCTTGGCCCACAAGAGCGGATCAAGCATCTGATCGCCCTTGCCGACCTTCGCCGCCACTTCGGTACGGATGAAGTCTTCGAGCTTCTGCGCAAAGGCTTCATCGGTAATGGCGTTGTGATCAACGCCGACGATCCGCAGATTCTCGTCGAGCAGGCCGTCGCGACTGAGGTTGTACAGCGCCGGCATGAGCAAGCGCTTGACCAGGTCGCCGTGGGCACCGAACAGGAACAGCGTGGTCGGTGGTGCGGGTTCTGCCTTGGATTTTCTGCGGATCGTACGGGTCATTTCTTGGCAATCTCCACGTGGCCGCCGAAGCCGAAGCGTTGTGCCGACAGGATCTTGTCACCAAAGGTGCCCTGGCCGCGCGAGCGGTAACGGGAGAACAGCGAGTTGGACAGCACCGGTACCGGCACCGCTTGCTCCATGGCCGCTTCGATGGTCCATTGGCCTTCGCCACTGTCAGCCACGGAACCGGAGAAACCGTCGAGCTTCGGATCGCTGGCCAGCGCATCGGCAGTCAGGTCCAGCAGCCACGACGAAACTACGCTGCCACGACGCCAGACTTCAGCGATGTCGGCCACGTTCAGGTCGAAACGCTGATCTTCCGGCAGGCGTTCGCTGGATTTGGTCTTGAGGATGTCGAAGCCCTCGGCGAACGCGGCCATCATGCCGTACTCGATGCCGTTGTGGATCATCTTCACGAAGTGCCCGGCACCGGCGGGACCGGCATGGATGTAACCGTGCTCGGCACGGTGATCATCGGACTTGCGATCCTTGGTGCGCGGAATGTCGCCCATGCCCGGCGCCAGTGCGGCGAACAGCGGGTCGAGGCGCTGCACGGTTTCGGCGTCTCCACCGATCATCATGCAATAGCCGCGTTCCAGGCCCCAGACGCCGCCGGAGGTGCCGACGTCGATGTAGTGCAGGCCCTTCTCGTTCAGCGTCTTTGCGCGACGAATGTCGTCCTTGTAGTTGGTATTGCCGCCGTCGATGATGGTATCGCCGGGCTCAAGCAGTTCGCTCAGGGTGTTGATGGTGTCTTCGGTCGGTGCGCCGGCCGGCAGCATGACCCAGACCGCGCGCGGCTTGTCGAGGCCGGCAACCAGTGCCGGCAAGTCGGCGACGCCAGTGGAGCCCTCGGCGACCAGGTTATCGATGAAAGCGGTATTGCGGTCGTAAACAACGGTGGTGTGCCCGTTGAGCATCAGACGTCGCGCAATATTGCCGCCCATGCGGCCCAGTCCAATAATCCCGAGTTGCATGTGCTGATGCTCCTTACTACAAATAAATGTGTGTCATTGGTTATAGCCCAACGCGACTGATGGAGGTTAGTCCAGAGCGTTGCGATGAAGTTTCCGGGCATTGTGCCCGATCCAGAGTGATAACGCCCCGAATCCTGCCGAAGACACACCGACCATGAAAAATAAAAAAGTTCCCTTCCAGGGCAAAAGAAATCAAAATTGGCGCCGATAGTAAGTCAAGCGCCTCAAAACGAGGAGTGACTTACAGTTGATGCACGCCATTTGCGAGGTGAGCAATGGGCACAGTACACACAGCAATGCCGCCACAAACCCTCTACGTTACGATCCGTCGCGATGAATTGCGCCAGTTGAAAGACGAGCGCGACCAGTTGAAGCACGAATTGGCGCAATTGCGCGCATTGACCCAAGGCTCGCAGCCGCAACCGCGTCCGGTTGTGCAGCGCGCACCCCACGCCTGATCCCCGCCTGCTTCGGGAACGGCCCCCGTCGTTCCCGACACGTTGCACCTCTGACCGCCTGATGCTCATCAAACGCGGCGCTTAACAAATCTTTCACAAGCCCTTGGGGATACTCCGCCCCATTCTGGCCGTGCCTGCGCGCACGGCCTCTGTTCGTCGGTGTCATGGAAGCGTTCCGGCGTGGGATTGATGATTGAGCTGGAGCACTGAATGGCATTGTTCAAACGCAGTAAAACGACTGCGACGGGTTTTGACTGGGCTGGATTTATCTGGCTGTTCGTTTTCTTCTGGTACTTCTCGGGTATCACCCAACTGCTGATCCAGCTGACCGGCACATCCGGCTTCACCGGATTCCGCCAGGCCTTCGTGATGAGCGCGCTGTGGCTGGCGCCGATGCTGCTGTTCCCCAAACAGACGCGTCTGCTTGCGGCGATCATCGGTGTGGTGCTGTGGGCCTGCTCAATGGCCAGCCTGGGTTACTTCTTCATTTATCAGCAGGAATTCTCGCAGAGCGTCATCTTCATCATGTTCGAGTCGAACGTGTCGGAAGCCGGCGAGTACATGACCCAGTACTTCGCCTGGTGGATGATCCCGGCGTTCCTCGCCCATACCGCGTTTGCCTACTTTTTGTGGACGCGTCTGCGCCCGGTCTACATGCCGCGTGGTCGCGCGCTGGTAGCGGCGACGGCAATTGTCGTTGCCGTGGTCGGCTATCCGCTGGTCAAGCAAACCATGCGCATGGGCACCTTCGCCCAAGGTTTCGAGAAATTCGAAACCCGTATCGAGCCCGCCGTGCCCTGGCAGATGGCTGTGGCCTATCACCGCTATCAGGAAACCCTCGCCGACATGCAAGGCATGCTCGACAGTGCCAGCAAGATCCCGCCGCTGAAAAACCTCAAGGACGCCTCGGCCGGGCAACCGGCGACTTTGGTGCTGGTGATCGGCGAGTCGACCAACCGTCAGCGCATGAGTCTTTACGGATACCCGCGCAACACCACGCCGGAACTGGACAAGCTCAAGGATCAACTGGCGGTTTTCGACAACGTCATCACCCCGCGCCCTTACACCATCGAAGCGCTGCAGCAAGTGCTGACCTTCGCCGATGAGCAGAACCCGGATCTGTACCTGTCGACGCCATCGCTGGTCAGCGTGATGAAACAGGCCGGTTACAAGACCTTCTGGATCACCAACCAGCAGACCATGACCAAGCGCAACACCATGCTCACGACCTTCTCCGAACAGGCTGACGAGCAGGTGTACCTGAACAACAACCGCAACCAGAACGCCGCGCAGTACGACGGTGACGTTATCGAGCCGTTCAACAAGGCCCTGACTGATCCAGCTGAACGCAAACTTATCGTCGTGCACCTGCTCGGTACGCACATGAGCTACCAGTACCGCTATCCGCCGACGTTCGACAAGTTCCAGGATCGCCAGGGCGTACCGGCCGGGGTGCGCGACGATCAGGTTCCGACCTACAACAGCTACGACAACGCGGTGCTGTACAACGACTTTGTGGTCTCTAGCCTGATCAAGGATTACGCCAAATCCGACCCGAACGGCTTTTTGCTGTATCTGTCCGACCACGGCGAAGATGTTTTCGACTCGGCCGGCCACAGCACTCTCGGCCGCAACGAAAACAAACCGACCGCGCCGATGTACACCATCCCGTTCATGGCCTGGGCCTCGCCGAAGTGGAAGCAAAACCATGACTGGAACTTCGCCGGCGACCTCAGCCGCCCGTACAGTAGCTCGCAGTTCATCCACACCTGGGCGGATCTGGTCGGATTGAGCTCGGATGAACTGGACCGCACCAAAAGTCTGGTCAGCGACAGCTTCGTGCCGCGCAAACTGTTGATTGGTGATCCGTATCAGACGGCGAAACGCTCACTGATCGATTTCAGCTTGATGAAACCCAAGCAGCTTGCCCCGGCAGAGGTGGCGCAGAAGTAAGACGACAAAGGGCCTGCGAGGGCCCTTTTTTGTATGCGCTAATCGGCGTGCTGCGACGGTACTACGCTCTGAAATACCCCGAAATATTTGCCCTTAACCCGCGTTAACCCATTGTTAATGGCCGCGCCGCAGACTTCTTTCGCGGTCTGCTTCACGGACGAACCGACTCCCACTTGTTCAGTAGGAGGCACCATGAAAACCACTACCTTCATTCTCACCACCCTGCTCGCCCTCGGTTCCACCAGCGCCTTCGCTGAAGGCGGCGCCGAGCGCATGCGTTATTACTACGACAATTTCCCGGTCCAGCACGCGCAAAGCGAGCAGAAGACCGACGCCAGTGCGAAAGAAATCCGCGTCCCTGCTGACCAGACGGCGCAGGTGACCGAGTCTTATCGCGACTGAATTTTACCGAGCAACCGATGGACCTTCCGTGGCTCCGCTCTGGCCCGGGAGATGACAGTTCAGGCGCCCTGATCGGGGCGCCTTTTTTTATGTTGGTGATTTGCGGTGAGGAGCCTTCAGGCCTGCAAGTCCTTTATCCAGAACAGCATCCGCCCGTGATCTGGATTGAACATCCCCGGTGCAAAGCCGAATTTGCGATATGAACCCTGCGCCACCGCATTGCCTTCCAGCACTTCCAGGGTGATCTTGCAGCAGCCGCGCTGACGGGCGATCTCTTCTACCCTCTGCAGCATTATCTGACTGAGCCCCAGGCCGCGAAATTTGCCGACCACGGCGACGTCGTGAACGTTGACCAGCGGTTTGCAAGCGAAGGTCGAGAAGCCTTCGAAACAGTTAACCAGCCCGGCCGGTTCGCCGCCGACGAAGGCCAGCACGCTGAAGGCATGCGGGCGGCGGGCGAGTTCTTCGGGCAGGCGTTGCAGCAGTTCAGGCGCGATCGGGTGACCGCCGCCCATGGGATCTTCGGCGTAGTGGTTGAGCACGATGCCGATGGCTTCGGCGTGCACCGGGTTGCTGTAACTGGCCTGAAGTACGAGTATTTCTGCGGAATCCATTTCCATCCCCGATTAAGCAAAGAGCCCCGGCGCGCAAGGTGCTTGCTGGAAGGCCTAGGGGGGACATTAGCTCGGGTGCGCCGGAGAGGGCAACTTGAAAAGCTGAAGATCAAAAGATCGCAGCCTCGTTGCACTCGTCAGCTCCTACGGTCCGATATGTGTAGGAGTTGACGAGTGCAACGAGGCTGCGATCTTTCGCGGTCAGTGGCCCCAGATAAGCTCTTCAGTCCAGCCCAGTTCGGCGAAGTCTTCGGCGCGCAATGCGCTTTCGCCGACACAGAAAAACTCATCCAGTTGCGGTGGTTCGACCGTCGTACCGCTGAGCATGGCGTGCACCTGGCCGCGATGATGGATCTGGTGTTCGAACAGGTGCGAGAGCATGCGCAGGCGGCTGTCATGTTGCGGTTCGTCGCGAGCGATAGTGACGATTCTTGGCAGATCGGCATCGCGCAGTTGCTCGCAATAGGCGATCAGCCGGCGATCAACGCGGGCTTGTTCGGCACGCAGCGTTGCCGCATCGGTAAACGGCTCGTCCTGATTAAAGAATGCGTAGCAATCCGGGTGCGGCTCGTCCCCGCGCAATTCGCGTTCCAGCGCGTCGACGTAGAACCAGTCGCAGGTGAGGATGTGATTGAGCGTGAGGCGGATGCTGGGGAAGAAGCTCACCCGTGGCGCCGCCAGTTCAGTGGTGTCGAGCTGGCTCCAGGCCTTGGCCAGGCGGTGATTGGCCCAGGCATTCTGATAGGCCATGGTCAGCAAATGATGGGACAGCGGTTGACTCATGTCGGCGCCCTCTTCTTTCAGGCTTCGGCGAAACGCTGCAACTGCATCTCCTGCAAACGGCTGAGGGTGCGGCGGAACGGGAATTCCAGATAGCCCTCGGTGTACAGCGCATCCATCGGTACGCTTGCCTCGACGTACAGCGGCACCTTGCGGTCGTAGCATTCGTCGACCAGCGCAATAAAGCGGCGAACGCCGTCGTCGTGCACCGATAACTGCGGCAGTTCGCGGTCGCCGGCGACCACGCGCTCAGCGCCGTCTTCGGTGCCGCGTGCGATACGTCCTTCGCGCTTCTGTGCGATGAGGTTCGGCACTTCGCTCAACAGAATAGCCCGGTAGCGATCACACAGGGCAATGAAGTCCATGGCGGCGAAAGGTTGCTCGCACAAATCGCTGTAGCGGCACCACAGCACGGATTCGCTGGCTTGCACCACGTTGAGTGTGCGGTGGCCCACGGCGACGGGTTCCTCGCTGACAGTCTCATCTGCAGCCAGCGATTTGAACACGGCCTCCAGTGCGCTCGGTAAATCATCCGCGCGAACAAAATAACGCTGCTCGATCGTCCCCGGATGCAAGCGATGATCCTCGGCGCCATTTACCGCGACCACGGTCATGTGCGCCTTGATCGCCGCAATCGCCGCCGTGAAACGGTCGCGGTTGAAGCCGTCGGCGTATAGATCATCGGGCGGCAGATTGGAGGTGCAGACGATCACCACACCTTCATCGAACATCACCTGAAACAGCCGGCCGAGAATGATCGCGTCGCCGATGTCATTGACGAACAGTTCATCGAAGCACAGCACGCGCACTTCGCCGGCCAGCTCTTTGGCCAAAGCGCGCAACGGATCGGCGATGCCACTGAGTTGAAACGAACGCTGATGCACCCAGCCCATGAAGTGATGAAAGTGTTGACGCCGCGCTGGCACCCGCAGGCTCTGATAGAACTGATCCATCAGCCAGGTCTTGCCGCGCCCGACCGGCCCCCACAGGTACACGCCGCCGACCGAGCGGGCGCCGGCGTGCAAGGCTTCATGGCATTTTTGCAAGGCCCAGACCGCGTGTTCCTGGGCTTCATCCTGGATGAAACCCTTGTGGTCGACCGCGTATTGCCAGGCACTGAGGGGGGAGTCGAAAGTCATGCGCGGGAGTATGCCACGGGCGCTTTTCCATTGCCGGTCGAGGCACGCTTGATCGTTCCCGCGCTCTGCGTGGGAATGCCTCAAGGGACGCTTCGCGTTCCAGCTCTGGAAGGGACGCGGAGCGTCCCGGGCTGCATTCCCACGCGGAGCATGGGAACGATCAGAACAAGGGAGAGGCAGTAAAACCTGACCTTTCAGGCAGTTATTGCTCGTTGCCCTCGCCGCCCTCTTCCGGCATTCTGCGCACCCATTTTCTGACCCGGCCCCGCCTTGCGGCGCGCACCTCACCATGACCGCCTCTGACAAAACCCCGCGCAACAACGACCTGATCTACGGCCTCAACGACCGTCCGCACCTGACCGCCACGGTGTTCGCCGCGCTGCAACACGTGCTGGCGAGTTTCGTCGGCATCATCACCCCGACCCTGATCATGGGTGGCGCCCTCGGTCTGCACAGTGAAATCCCCTACCTGATCAGCATGGCGCTGTTCGTCTCCGGCCTCGGCACCTTTGTCCAGGCCAAGCGATTCGGCCCGGTGGGTTCCGGTCTGCTGTGTCTGCAAGGCACCAGTTTCTCCTTTATCAGTGTGATTCTCAGCGCCGGGTTCATGGTCAAGGCGCGTGGCGGTGGCACTGACGAAATCCTCTCGACGATCTTCGGCGTGTGCTTCTTCGCCGCGTTCATCGAAGTGGTGCTCAGCCAGTTCATCGGCAAACTGCGCATGCTGATCACGCCGGTGGTGACCGGCACGATCATCACGCTGATGGGCCTGTCGCTGATCAAAGTGGCGATGACCGACATCGCCGGCGGCTTCGGCGCGCCAGATCTTGGCGCGGCCAGCCATGTGTTTCTCGCGGCACTGGTGATCGGCACCATCGTTGTGCTGAACCGTGTCGACGTGCCGTTTCTGCGCCTGGGCGCGATCGTCATTGGCCTGACCCTCGGCTACGTAGTGGCATGGCTGATGGGCACGGTGGATTTCGCTTCGATGCCCGAGGTGCCGCTGGTCAGCGTGCCGGTGCCGTTCAAGTACGGTTTCAACTTCGATTGGGTGGCGTTCGTGCCGGTGGCGGTGATTTTCCTCGTGTCGCCGCTGGAAGCGGCCGGTGATCTGACCGCCAACTCGATGATCTCGCGGCAACCGGTGAAAGGCCCGCTGTACATCCGTCGCATCAAATCCGGCCTGCTCGCCGATGGTCTCAACTCGGCCATGGCGGCAGTGTTCAACAGCATGCCGATGGTGACCTTTGCGCAGAACAACGGCGTGATCCAGTTGACCGGTGTGGCCAGCCGCTACGTAGCGTTTTTCATCGCCGGGCTGCTGGTGTTGCTCGGTTTGTTCCCGATGATCGGCGCGGTGCTGCAACTGATGCCGAAACCGGTGCTGGGCGGCGCCGAGCTGGTGATGTTCGGCACCGTCGCCGTGGCCGGAATCAAGATCCTCGCCGAGGCCGGTCTGCATCGCCGCAACATGTTGATCGTGGCGATTTCCCTCGGCATGGGCCTGGGCATCGCGGCGGTGCCGGAAGTCCTGCGCGAACTGCCGCAAGCGCTGCGCAACATCTTCGAATCGCCAATCACTGTCGGTGCGTTGTGCGCTATCGTGCTGAACATCTTCCTGCCCGAGGAATTCATCGAGCTGGAAGAAGACGATTTCGACCCGGAAGCTTCGATCCTGCAGGTCATGGAAAACCCCGACGTCACCGCCAAAGGTGAACCCGGCCAAGCGGCGGCTGTCGCACAGTTGAACCGCTGACGTCGCGCCTTGGCAAAAAGGGCTGCACCGGCAACGGTTCAGCCCTTTTTTGTCGAGAGATTTTTATGCGCCGCGTCCACGCCGTCATCCTGTCGCTTCTGCTGTTGTCGCTCAGCGCCTGCGCACTGTTTCCCAACCGCGATCCGGTGAACATCAACGTGGTTGGCCTCGAACCGTTGCCCAGCCAGGAACTGGAAGTACGCTTCGCGATCAAGCTGCGCGTGCAGAACCCCAATGAAACGGCGATCGATTACAACGGCATCGCCCTGGATCTGGAGGTCAATGGTCATTCGCTGGCGTCCGGTGTGAGCGATCAGAGCGGCTCGATCCCGCGTTTCTCTGAAGCCATTGTCACGGTACCGGTCAGCGTCTCGGCGTTCTCGTTCCTGCGCCAGACCTTGGGCCTGAGCCAGACGCAAAGCCTCGATAACCTGCCCTACGTGCTGCGCGGCAAACTGGCGGGCGGTTTGTTTGGCACGATGCGCTTTACCGACAGCGGCAAGTTGAGCCTGCCTAAAGCGAGTGCGGCGACTTGGTAAAAAGTTTTCTGATCGGACACCGATCCCTGTGGGAGCTGGCTTGCCAGCGATAGCGGTGCATCTGCCAAAAAAAGATGTCGACTGACATGGCCCCATCGCTGGCAAGCCAGCTCCCACAGGTTCAAAACAAGTTTCAAGGTCAGGTATTGAACCGCACCCCCGGCTTCGCCCGCTCATCAACGGTCAACTCGAACACATCCGGCCGCGCGTAGTGGCCGACCACATCGTAGTCATACCGCGCGCGGATCAGTTCATCGGTGTCGATCTGCGCCGTGAGCAAGCCCGCTTCCCCGCGCAACGGCCCCGCCAGCACATCGCCCATCGGCCCGACGATCACGCTGCCGCCGGCAATCAACGGTCGATCCCCGGGCCAATTGGCAATCTCCACCCCCAACGCATTCGGCGAGGCCTGCACCTGACAGGCGCTGACCACGAAACAGCGGCCTTCGTGGGCGATGTGGCGCATGCTGACCTGCCACATCTCGCGCTCGTCAACGGTCGGCGCGCACCAGACCTCAACGCCTTTGGCATACATCGCCGTGCGCAGCAGCGGCATCATGTTTTCCCAGCACACCACCGCGCCAAGCTTGCCGACCTGGGTGTCGAACACTGGCAGCGTCGAGCCGTCACCCTTGCCCCAGATCAGTCGCTCGGTGCCGGTGGGCATCAGCTTGCGGTGTTTGCCGAGCAGCCCGGCCTGCGGATCGAAATACAGCACCGTGCAATACAACGTGCTGCCGGCGCGCTCGATCACGCCGATCACCAGATTGGCCCCGGTGCGCGCTGACAATCCGGCCAGCACGTCGGTTTCGGCGCCAGGCACATCAATGGCGTTGGCAAAATAACGCGCAAAGGCCTCACGCCCCTCAGGCAGTCGATAACCCAACTGGGTGCCGAAACCCTCGCCTTTCGGGTAACCACCGAGCAGGGCTTCCGGCATTACCACCAGCGCAGCGCCGGATTCGCGAATCGCGTCTTCCCAGCTGAGAATCTGGTCGAGGGTTTCGCCTTTGCCCCCGGGCAAGGCACCGATCTGCAACGCCGCAACTATGGATTTGGCCATCGTGTTTACTCCATCAGGTTCAGGTGTTGCCGATTCTCCGGTGTCACGCGATCATGAATAAAGCCCTACCCACTGCTGAATGATATGAGCCAAATGAATATCGCCGACATCGACCTCAATCTGCTGAAAGTCTTCGAAGCGCTGCACGAGGAATCCAGCGCCAGCCGCGCCGCCCTGCGTCTTGGCGTAACGCAGTCGGCGGTCAGCGCGGCGTTGCGTCGTTTGCGTGAGGTGTATGGCGATCAGTTGTTCGTGCGCACCGGGCGCGGTCTGGCGCCGACGCTGCAAGCCAATCAGTTGAAACCGGTGATCAGCGATGCCCTGAACAAATGCCGGCAAAGTCTGGCCATGCTTGATCCAGCGGCCAATCAGTACGAGGGGCGCTCGGTGGCGATCGGTCTGTCAGATGACTTTGAAATTGCCTACGGCCGCCGCCTGATCGAGGAAATCGCCCGCCGTGCGCCGAAGCTGCGGCTGATATTCCGCCAGACCCACAGCCAGATCGTCGCCCGCGCGCTGATGGAGCGCAGCATCGACTTGGCGATCACTGCCGGAGGATTTGCCGAGCGCCTGCTCAGCCGTCAGGTGTTGGGGGAAGGCGGCTATGCGTGTCTGGTCGACCCGGCCAGTCTCGCGCCAGGCCAACAGCAGATCGCGTTGCAGGAGTTCGTTGAACGCGAGCACATTCTGGTGTCGTCGGGCGGTTTTATCGGCATTACCGATGAAGGATTGGCGGCAGTGGGTTTGAGCCGGCGAGTCTGTGCGTCGACCACGCATTTTGCTGCACTGCCCTTTTTGCTCAAGGGCAGTCAGGCGGTGGCGACGATCCCGGCCCACGCCGCCGCAAGTATCGCGGCGCTGAGCGGACTGGCGCTGCTGCCCTGCCCTCTGGCTTTACCGCGCTATCCGGTGGAACTGGGCTGGCGCACCAGCACACAGATCGATCCGGTGCTGGTCAAGGTTCGTGAGGCGATTGCCGCCACGTTCAGCCAGGGGTGAAGCGGATTATTTGTTCGCCGCCATCAGGCGATTGACTTCACTGCGCACCATGTTGGCGAACTCCGGCGGCGACATGCCATCCAGCTCGGCGCGGACCCACTCGGCCCATTTGCCCTTGCGCTTGGAGCGCTCCCCAAACAGGCGCGCGGCTTCGCCTTTGGCTTTGCCCAGATTGTTCTGCCAGAGTTCGAACAGACGGGATTTCTCGTCTTCCAGCGCTGCGCGCTCTGCGAGGGATTTGTCGGCCAGATTGAAACTCATGGGGATTTATCCTGCTGCGTAAAATGGCGACATCTTACACGCTCGACACAAATCTCCGGTGCAGGTTTTTCCCTTGTCCGCGAATCACATGCAACTTTTCGCCTGCCGCTACACTCCATTGGTCACTGTCCATTCACCTGCAAGGAGTCACCCAATGGCCCGTAAAACCGCCTCGCAAGCTGCCGAAGAGCAAATCAAGGATCAAGCTTTCAGCGAGCTTCAGGCTCTGATCGAAGAATCGGACAAACTGCTCAAGAGCAGCGCTTCACTGGTAGGCGAAGAAGCAGAAACGCTGCGCGCACAAATTGCCCAGAAGCTGCAGCTGGCACTGGATTCGGTGTCCAGCGTGCGCGACCGCACCAAACCCGCTGTTGAAGCCACCGAGAACTACATCGGTGGCCACCCTTGGCAAACCGTGGCGGTCTCCGCCGGTTTCGGCCTGGTGGTGGGCCTGCTGCTCGGCCGTCGCTGAGTTCCAGCGCCACATAAAAAAGCGAGCCTTGGGGCTCGCTTTTTTATGCCTTGTGCAAACTCAGTCCCCCGCCAACTCCCGCAACTGCCCCAGCGTCTGTTCATCCAGCGTGATGCCCTGCGCTAATGAGCGGGCACGCTGCAAATGCCGCCGATCCCCCGGCAAACGCTTGAGCCCGACCCCGTGCATCTGCCGCACCAGTTCCTCGCTGCGCTGGGCGAAGTTCTGCCCCGCCGCTTTGCTCGGATCGATCACGATCAACAGCTGGCCGGTCCATGGTGTTTTCGCGCCGGGATGGTTGGACCAATCGAACTCGAATGAGAAATTGCCGCCGGTCAATGCCGCTGCCAGCAACTCGACCATCATCGACAGCGCCGAGCCTTTGTGCCCGCCGAACGGCAACAACGCGCCGCCTTCGAGAATCGCCTTGGGGTCCTGCGTCGGTTGGCCGAGGCTGTCGACCCCCATGCCGACCGGAAGTTTTTCCCCCTTGCGCGCGGCGATCTGCACATCGCCATGGGCGATGGCGCTGGTGGCCAGGTCGAACACAATCGGCGCGGCGTTGGCCGTTGGCGCGGCGAAGGCAATCGGATTGGTGCCGAACAATGGCCGATCAGCGCCATGGGGCACCACGCAGGTCATGCTGTTGACCACGCTCAGCGCCACCAGACCTTCGTCGGCGAAGGGCTCGACATCCGGCCACAAAGCAGCGAAATGATGCGAGTTGCGAATCGCCAGCACCGCGATCCCGGCATGACGCGCCTTCTCGATCAGCAGTGGTCGGGCCGCTGCCAACGCTGGCTGGGCAAAACCGTTGCCGGCGTCAACCCGGACAAACCCCGGCGCGACGTCTTCAACCTGGGGCACCGCATGGCCATTGACCCAACCACTTTTCAGCGTCGAGACATAACCGGGGATGCGAAACACGCCATGACTGTGGGCGCCGTCGCGTTCGGCGTTGGCGCAGTTGGCGGCCAGCACCCGGGCGACGTCGCTGGAAGTGCCGTGGCGCAGAAAAATCGTTTCAAGCAGTTGCGTCAGTGCCTCGAGGGACACTGTGGACGAGCCATGATCGTGTAGCGCAGACATCTGAAGCTCCAGAATGATTATTGGAGGGAACAACAGCGTACGGTCGAATTTGCCCACCGATTAACCGCGCCCGAGCTGCCAGCTGTCAACCCTTCGATTGATCGGCATCCGCTGGCGCGCCCTGATGCACATTTCACGGTCAGCGTGTGCGGTAACTATCTACCGCAAGTGCTCCAGTCTGCGCATCTACTGTTGAGTTCCAGCCCGATGGCGCCCCGTTCAGAGTTGCAATGATGTCCACCCCGACTGCCCCGCTGTTGTTTCCAGTGATATTCGATTCACCCGGCCTGCATGCTGCCCTGGGTCCGGCACACGGTCTCAACAGCAAAGACTTCGACTGGCTTGCCCATGCGCAACTGGCGACGCAATCGCTGCGCAACAAGCAAACCCCGCCGATGCTGGCCGAACGCATCCTGCTCAACGCCGACAAGCAACAGGCCGTGCCGCTGGCGGGCAGCTTCATGCTCAGCGCAGGGCCGGATGACAACGGCGTGTTTCTCTATACGCCCTACGATGGCCTGAAAAAATTCGCTGACCGCCAAGCACTGACGGACGCCCTGCAGACACGCCTCGACAATGCCGGGGAAGCTGATGATCTGCTGGCTTTCCTCTCGGTTTCGCTGCGCAAGGAACTGGTGGAAAAACGCGGGATTACCCTGACCTGCGAAACCATCGAAGGTGATGTGTTCGAGGACCAACAAGCGGCTATCGGCGAATCCCTGGAGAGGTGCGCCCGTGACCTGCTGGACGAGCTCAAACGCCTGCCATCCCTTGCAACGTTGCTGGAAAAGATTCTCGACGAACTGCTGGAAGCGCATTTTGCCGCGCTGCAACAGTCGCTAACCCGGGTCGGTTTCTACTCGGCGTCCTCCTCTGCGGACAAACAGTGGGTCGACTCGCTGTCGCTCAGTGACGCGCTGCTGCTGCACTTTCATCGCCAGGGCTGGCCGCACGGTCAGACCGTGGAATTTACCCATCCCGCTCGTTCGGTAAGCGAGGACGATCAGTCTGCCTGGACCCATGCGATCGAGTCCGCATCGGGAAAATTGACCATGCTGTTGTTTCGGCAGCTTGAGATCTACTGGAATGGCGCTTCATTCGAGGGCTCGCCCAGACGTACCTTCTTCAGCCAGACGCTACAGGATCAAGCCCGAGCGGATCTGATGATCAAGCGCGAAACGCAGATCCTCACTGCCAGCGAATTCGACGCCCTGCACTGTCTGGTCCGTGAGCCAAGCGTTGCAGTGCGGCGGCCAACGTTCGAAACCGTGTGCCTGAGCGAAGAGACAGCCTGTGTCGAGCTGGCCGGTTCGCTGATGATCAATCATGACAAGGCTTATCTCTATACGCCCAGCCAGGGCCTGCAGGTACTCACCGACTACGCCGACCTCAAACAGACACTGACCGCCAAACTGCGAGCTGCCGGGCACGAAGATGAGCTGTACGGGCTGATGAACCTGCAAGAGCGCAATCGCTACCTTGGCTTCACTAACGCACAGGTATCCGGGGAAAACATTGGCGGTGAGATCATGACGACGCTGTTCGAGACCATCATCACCAAACAACGCCAGAACATTGAATTCGTGTTGCAGCGCTTTCGTCAGAGCAAACGCACCACCGATATCCATGCACTCTTTGATAAGGCATTGGATATCCGCTCGATGATTCATGAACGATTGCTCAAGCTCGATCTCAATCAGCGCTGGAGTACCCGTCCGTTATTCACCAGCACTCCGCCATCGTCACTCGTGCAAGCGGACAAGGCTGCGCAGCAGGCGACGAGTCTGGGACGGACGCTGGATAATCTGACCAGCCACTTCAAAGACCAGCCGACCGGCCACGGCGGCGAACAGCGGGTCTTTCTCGAGGGCATTCTCTGGAAGCTGGCGCAGGCGTTCGAAGATGGCCTGCGCGGTGAGGCGTACCTGCGCAGTCTCAGCGGGTCATGGCTGGAGGCCGAGCGAAAGATCGTCGACACCGTGTTCGATGCCACGCATCCGATACGCAGGGAGCGCCAGTCACTCAATGGTTTTCGCCCCGATGCATGGTCGCTCACCCTCACCTGTGCCGAGTTCAAAGGTGCGCTGCCGCTCGCTCACTGCGTGCTTCTGACAGAGCGCGGCGGCATGGATGACCAGCATTCCGGACGCGCCATCCTGTGGACACCGGCCACTGGGCTGGAACAGTTCGAGAATATCGCCGTCGCGCAGAAGCAATTGCAACAACGCCTGGATGACAACAACCAGAGTCATACGCTGCTGGAAAATCTGCCAAGGGCTCAACGTCGACTGGGCCAGCAATACACCCTGGGCAGTTTTCAATTGATTGAAGACCGTGTTTCCAGCAATCGCATGCAATCGGGCATTGAACACTTCCTGGCCGATTCAGAAGAGCTGCGCGTGTGTATCAAGGACCAGGGCACGTTGCAGACTTACCTTGAGCAAATGAAAAGCGCGGTGATCGATACCAATATGCGCCGCGCCGTTGACCTTGCACGAACCCTTGCCAGTCATCTGGATTATCCCGACTGGTTGCGCATGGCCTCGGCGACCGAGCAGCGCACGCAACTGGCGTTGCTGGATGAACTGCGCCGCGCGTTCATCGACGGCAAGGATTTCCTCGATGAGGCCCCGGCGCTGGCCACTCATATCGAGCAGACACTCAAGACACTGCTCGATGCGCGATTTCCAGGCAACGGCCTCAAGCCACAGGACATCCGGATCACCCCCAACCTGACACTGGCCGGCCCTGCCTGTGACTTGCTGGAGTTTAGCTTGCATCACTACAACGTCGTGCAGGACAGCGGTTTCAAAGTGGCATCGACAACAGCGACAGCACTACCGAAGGATTTTGGCCAGTCCGCCGTACGGCAACTGCTGCAATCTCTCGACGTTGCCACGACCTACGCCGCGAAAGTGACGGAAGCGCTGACAGCTGATAGCGCGTCAGCACGCCTCAGCAAAGAACGGTTCTTGTGCCAGTTGCCCTGGCAATTGATGCAGCACGCCCACTCGATGAAGTTGCAACAGCAACTCTCCGATACCGGCTACGACTATATCTGCCAGGTCCTCGATATGCCGGACGGGATAGCGCGGGCGATGGTCGACGGTGCTCACGCCATCGCTTGTCCGCTATCGTTGATCAAGACTTCAGGCGCTGATTGCGTAGACGCGCTCGGACTGTATGTCTTCGGTCCGGGCGCAGGGCAAACAGGGCCCCGGGTCCTTTATGCGCCTTACTCAAGATGGATATTTCGCGAGTTCGAGAACGAAGCGCAGTTGATCGAAGCACTCAATACCCCCGGCCACTTTCAGGACTTGCTCATCCGGCGTCTGCCTGACGCGCAGCAGGCCGTATTCAAGAGCCTGTTGAAAACAACGATCGGCAAAAACAGTGAAATCACCCTTCATGACTCCCCCATAAAGGGCAACGTGCTCGAGCGGTTGCACAAAGACACCCTGAGTCTTCTGCCACAAATGCTGCGCAGCCAACCACAGATCAACGCCCAGGCAGATTGGGAAGCAGTGAAGTTTCTGTTCAGCCACGGCGTCCGCCTGGTGCCGCACGTGTTGCCGGGCAAACTCGCCTGCGGATTTTTCCTTTGGCGCAGCTATCAGGATTTCAAGGCCTCCGCTGAAGGCCTGCAGGATCACCACTGGGCGAACGCCCTGAAAAGCTTCATTGCAGGGGCGATTACCCTCTTCAGCCTGGGACGTCTGTCCTGGGAAAGCGAGGCAGAAACGGTCAGTACCGAATTCGCCGCAGAAGCGCACGCACCTGAGGGTACAGCCACGACGGTGCAAGCAGCCTCTCGCTGGGCAAAAGTGTCACCGGTAACGCCCGCCCGCGTGGATCTGCAGCCCTTCGAAAGCAGCACGGCGTTGGAAAGCCTCAAGCTCGATGCCAATAAGCTGGTCTATGGCGATTCGTCGACGACGCAGAAATACGCCGCTATTGCCGGCAAGGTGTATCCGACGGTCCAGGTCGAAAAGACCTGGTATTTGCGCAAAAAAGACGGCAGCCAGGGGCCGGCACTCGAGGAGAAAAATTCCCGTCTGGTCGTCGCAAGCACCAGCCAGCAGGTGTATCGCTGCCGGTCAAAAAAACGTGACCCTGTGCAACACGAAGTCGAGGAAAACCGTTCCATAGAAATGTATATCCAGGCCAGAGGCATGGCCCAGATCAACCGTCGCTATCCGGCCAGGGCGTTCGTGATACAGCAAGCGGTAAATCGTGCAAGAGAATACGCAGTCAATTGTCTGCATAACTACGTTACGCAGCGCGACAACCTTACCGGCACGCGGTTAGAGACGGTTTTAAAGGAGTTCTTCGAGGTGTCGGTAATAACGCCTACGCTGCTCAGGAAATTCGAGAAGGTAATTATTCCTGTTTGCCGAGAACTGACGAACCCGAAAGACGATCTGCTCTATACCGAACGCTTTTTTACTGGTCTGAACGGGCCTGGCAGCGGAAATACCGTGGCATTCGTTTTCAAACAGGACAAACGAAAAATCATTCATCTCACTGAGCTGTTTTTCAACCCGGGACTGGATAAATACACTGCGCATTTGCCCCCTCGGTTCAATGTTGATTCCCATGCCCGCGCTGTAACGCTGATCCATGAGCTCTCGCATCTGGTTTGCGACAGCGACGATCTTGTCGCCGTGCAGGCCATGGCGCCTTATCTGGACCTCATCGATACGAGGACGACCTCGGGCAAACATGCCAAGGAATCTATTGAACGTCATCGCAGCTTATTGTCGCGCTACGGCAAGCACTTGTTTGCGGAGAAAACCGGCAAACAGGTCTGGACCGACCTGGACAAAGTACCCGCGCATGCCGGCAATTACCAAAAAATCCTCAGCCTTACCAACACCACAAACCTTGCAGATGCACGCCTGGCGTTTTGCCGCCCTGATTCTGCAGATGCAAGGATTGACGTCATGCTCGCCAACGCCGATTCGATCGCGTTGCTCATCAGTGAACTGGGCCGCCAGCTCGACCCGCTTCCCGCCCCTCTATCGTCAGCGGCGGCGGGCTCGGATCAGGCAGGAGCCTCGCAAGCGCTGCCGTGAAGACAAAAAAATGCGCTGACGTCGCGCCAGCGCATTGCTCAACACAAGAATCAGTGAGTGCTTAAGGTGGGTTAGTCCTTCTGGTCCCGCAGCACATTGCCGGAAGCGCCATCAATGCGGAATTCGTAAACAGTGCCGTCGGCCTTGCGCCCTTCGCCTTCCCAGTAGCCGTCATTGTCGGCGCCGATCTCATAGACCTCGACATAACCGGCCTTGGTCTTGGCGACCTCGATGGCTTTTTCGATGGTGATCCAGCCTGCGCCTGGTTTGTCCGCCAGGGCGGCACCGGCGCTGAGCAAACCGGCGGTGGCAATCAGGGCTGCGAATGTCTTTTTGATCATTTTTTCACTCCATTTATGGATAGTAGGCAGTTGCTTCCTGTTTTTTTGGGCGCCACAGGGAAAAATAAGTTCCACGTTGATGGGTAAATGCCATGACGGATGTTCTCGGCAGCCTGCCGGCGAGGTTAGAATGAGCGAAATCAGGACGAGTCAATGACCCAAGACACTCTCTCGGAAGCCGAATACGATGCGATCACCGATGCCGCCGCGCACTGGTGCATGCGTCTGCACGCCGCTGACTGCACGGACGAGGAGCGTCGCGCATTTGAAGCCTGGCACGAAGCCCATCCGCTGCACGCCTTTGAGTACGAAGCCATGCAGGAAATCTGGGAAGTCGCCGGAGATCTGCCTCGAACCGAACCCGAGGCGCTCGCGGCGCAGCGCAAACCCTTGCGTTCGTGGCGCAAGTTCGCGGTCATCGCCGGCGCCTGCGCTGTCGGCTTGCCGCTCGCGGCCTACAGCGGCTGGAGTCTGGGCTGGGTGCCCAACAGTTATCAGCATTACGCCGCCACTGACAGTGTGCGTCAGATCACTCTGAGCGACGGCAGCCAGCTGGAACTCAACCTGAACACCGACCTGACGTTCAGCAATTACAAGAATGAACGTCGCGCCACCCTGAACAAGGGCGAGGCGTTTTTCAATGTCAGCCATGACGCGTCTCATCCGTTTGTGGTGCGCGCCGGCGACGGCAAGATCCGCGTGACCGGTACGCGGTTCAATGTGTGGATGTACGAAGATCAGGTGCGGGTCAATCTGGTCGAGGGTTCGGTGTTGGTCAGCAGCAATCGCGATCTGCCGGGCGACGGCCTGCGATTGAGTCCATCGATGCAGGCACGCTACCGACATGGCGATTACGCACCGCAAATCAGTCAGACCTACCCCGGCGATACCTCGCTGGCGTGGCGCAGCGGCCGACTGATACTGGACAACCTTGCGTTGCACGACGCCCTGCCGCTGATCAACCGTTACCTGGACAAGCCGTTGATGCTGGCCGACACCAGTACCGGCGCGATCCGCGTGGGCGGTGTCTACAACATCAAAGAGATGAACAACCTCGCCAACAGCCTGCCCAAAGTGCTGCCGGTCTACCTGACTCGCAACAAGGAAGGCAACCCGGTAATCAATTCGATGCCGCAACGCCCGCCGAAAAGCTGAAGGCCGCGTCCCTTGCGGGAGGCGGCCTTCGTTTGTTTCAGGCGACGACTGTTTACTGCGCTGCCACCTTCCCTGCCTGATCCTGCTTGATCGTCCGCACCTGATATTGCGGATCCGCCTGGATCTGCTGCTCAGTGAATGGCAGGACACTCCACTGTTTCTTCGAAAACGCCTCGGTCTGATCGCGTGAATATTTCGACGCCGGATCACTGGATAACGAGAACGCCAGCAGCCCTTGGGCGTGCGGGCCTTTTTCGTCGAAGCTCACCACTTGCAGATAGCTGGTGCCGCTGACCACCTCAAGTTTGCCGTCATCACGGGGCACGCTTTGCATCGCGTTGTAGATGCCCAACGTACCCGGCCCGCCATGAATCGGCGTTTGCCGCCCGCCACTGCTGACCACCTGGATGTCACCCCAGCGCATGTCCGGCTTCAGGCCCATTTTGCCGGCCAGTTCGACCGACGCCAGCATCGCTTCACGCAGCGCCTTGGCCACGGCCGGTTGTTTGAGCGCCAGGCCGTGCGGAGTGTGTTGCGCATCGGCCGGATTGAATGCAACACGCCAGATATCCGGTGAGTCAAGCAGCGCCTGCATGATGTTCTGGAAGTGCACCAGACCGATCCCGGAATCCAGGCTGGCACGACCATCCCAGGCTTTGAGGCTGGCGCAAACCGGCTTCAGCGTGGCCGCATCGCTGCCCAGATCGGCGCCGCAGAACTTCAGCAGATCGGGCATGACCTGCGCGGCCAGATAGACCTGATCGTCCATGACCATATGCTGCAGATCCTTGACCACCAATGGGCCTTTTTTGCTCAGTTCAGCCAAACGATCAAGCGCAAATCGCGAGCGCAGGCCCAGCGGTTGTCCGTCCTGACTGATCAGCGGTGAATAGCCAGTGAGCGGTTGCGCCGGGTTGGCCAGCCACGCTGAATCGTTGGAGTGCTGAACGAAATCCTTGCGCAGCAATTGCGGCAACTGGCTGGGCGCAAAAATGCCCTGCTGCGCCGCTTGCGGATCGACATCCCAGGCACAGCCGCTGTTGGCACCGTCCAGGACAATCATGCGCAGACCGAGGCGTGGGTCGCTGCACTTGGCCAGTTTTTCCGCGCTGACATTCGGCACCACCGACAGGTTCATGTACAGCGTCTGGCCCTTGTCATCCACCGCCAGAGTATTGACCCACGGGATGCCCTGGATCGTGTGCACGGCGTCTTGCAGATCATTGAGATTGCTGGCCTGGTTCATCGCATACCACTGCTTGAGCACGCGATCGTTGTCGAGGTTGGCATCGCGCAAGCTGTAGGCGTACTGCTTGTCCCAGTCGAGCTTGCCCGGCCATTGCACGATCGGGCCGAACTGCGAACTGTAGATATCGCGCTTCACCGGCACGACCTGGCCATCAGCCTGCTTGACCTGCACGGTAACCGACTGTTTGTTCAGCGGCAGCGACTTGCCATCGAGCAGGTAGCGGGTCGGATCCTTTGGATCGAGTTGCAGGCGATACAAGGTGAAGTGTTTCGACGAGTCGACAGTGTGGGTCCAGGCCAGATGCTGGTTGAAACCGATGTTGATCATCGGCAGACCCGGCAATGCCGCGCCCATGACATCAAGCTTGCCGGGGATGGTCAGGTGCATCTGATAGAAACGCATGCCGCCGACCCATGGGAAATGCGGGTTGGCCAGCAACATGCCACGGCCGTTGAACGAACGCTCGCTGCCGACTGCCACGGCGTTGCTGCCGCGATCCAGGGCGAAACGTTGCTGACGGGCGTCGGCCAACTGGAACGCCTCGGTGTCGTGCTTGACCTGTGCGGTCGCTTGCGGCGGAGTGGCGCCGGCCAGAGCCTCGGCGAACTGCCCGACCCCGCCTTCCACCAACAGGCGCCGCGTCAGTTTGACCAGATCCTCGGCACTGATTTCACGTACCCACTCGCCCTGGCATTGCTGCGGCAATCCCTGCTGGCGCCGTTCGGCCAGATAGCGGTTGTATCCGGCGGCATAACCCTCGACCAGGTCGCGGACCTGCGTCGGTTGCGCCTGCCAGAAGGTTTCGACCGCTTCTGGAGTATTGAGCCAGGTGAAGAACACATCACTGACGCGGTTTTCCCGTTGTTCGACAGTGAACTGCTCCGGGCCGAAGTAGCGTGAGCGCTCACCGTTGACCGTGACAATCTCGTTGGCCAGCAGGCACAGATTGTCCTGGGCATAGGCGTAACCGATGCCGAAGCCCAGCCCGCGTTCGTTCTCGGCGCGAATGTGCGGCACGCCGAAACTGGTGCGGCTAATATCGGCGCTGGTTTGTGCAGCCGGGCTCAGTGCATGGGCCGACAGGCTCAGTCCGAACAAGGTGCTGGCGAGGGCCAGCCCGGTGAGTTGCCTGGAAATAATCACGCTTGCTCCTGATCGAAAGGTCGATTGCCCCTGCGTCCACGCGCAATGAGCCTGACGAAGAAACGAAGCTGAGGAAAAAAATTTAGCGGGTAATCCTTCGGGACGAGGCCGGCATCACAAGGCCGGGACGAATTTGCGACGAAATTTCTACATCTTTTCTTTCATGATTTGTCGTGCTGAAACGTCTTGTTTAGAGAGCGCAACAAAACCTTTCCCGATCTGGCTCTGAAAAGGAGTAATCGCATGTACAACTCGCAACTACCAACGGACGGTAGCCAGACGCCACAGGGCGTTTCCATGGGTTCGCACACCGGCAATTTCACCCAGCGCGGCGAGCGTCCGGGCAACGAGCGTATTCGCGTGCTACTGAAGAGTTTCGGCCTGCGCACCAGCCTGATTCGCCTGAAAGTCATCGACGCCCTGCTGGTGGCCGCACAGAGCAATCGTCGCCTGGGCGTCCGTGGCGTGCATAGCCAGTTGCTCGATCTGGACGTGCCGTTGTCCTTTCTCAGCGTGCGCGAAGTGCTGAAACGCTTGTGCGCCGAAGGCGTGATCACCTTCAACGCCGACAAGAGTTACAGCCTGCACCCGCAGGCTGCAGCGGTCCTCAACCACGAATGAGGCTCGCGTTCAGGGCTTGACCTTGCGGCGCATCACGCCATTGATCACCACCACAACCACGGCCACGCCGATCGCGACGTACTGGAAAGTTTTCTCGGTGATCATGCCGGCGTTTTGCAGCCAGGACAGGCCCAGCATGATCGCCAGTACCGACAGGGCGATCAGAATCGAATAAATCAAGCGTTGCTTCTGGGTCATTGCGGTTTCCTGAAACGTTGGAATGTATGCGTTTGCAAGCCATACGCTTGCCGAATTACGGGGACGTGCCGGGGCAAACGGAGTGCCATGTTACCGCCCCTGAAGACTTTTGGCTGCAAGGTCAGCCGACCTTGAGGCATGGCCCGCCCTCCCTGCTCTGGCGCAAAGAAGTAAACAGCTTCCGCGCCACGCCAATCCTTTAAACATGCCGTAAGTTTTTGAAATCTGCTGACGCAGCAAACGGCTAGGTCTGCTGTGCGGCTGCGCCTAGGCTCTGCGAACTTCCTACCACTCATAAAACAGGGATGTTCATGCAGAGAACACTTATCAATATCGGCCCCAGACAGGTTGCCGGTTTCTGTCTGGCGCTGACCGCTTTCGAACTGCTCACTTACATGGCCAGCGACGTGATCATGCCAGCGATGCTGGACGTCACCACCGACCTCCAGGCAGACGCGCGGCATGTACCCCATGCATTCAATCTTTATCTGTTGGGTGGCGTCTGCCTGCAATGGCTACTGGGTCCCTTGTCCGATCAATTCGGGCGCAGGCCACTGTTATTGATCGGCAGTGCGCTGTTCGGTGTGTCGTGCGCGGCAGCTTTCAGCACCGACAGCATTGAAGCGTTCAACCTGTTGCGTCTGTTGCAGGGCATGGGGCTGGGATTCGTCGTCGCCGTGAGCTACCCGGCATTGCAGGAGGTTTTTTGCGAAGCCGACGCCGTCAGGCTGATGGCGTTGCTCGGCAATGTTGCGTTGTTATCGCCGTTGCTCGGGCCGCTGCTTGGCATCCTGCTGCTGGAATGGCTGAGCTGGCGGGAAATCTTTCTGCTGCTGGGATGCACAGCAGCGCTGGTATGGCTCGGCCTGTTGCTGTGGATGCCGGAAACCGTGGGCGTCGAGCGCCGCGACGGTCAACAAACTCCCCGGGTGCCCTTCTCCTGGCGCCTCACTTGTCGGCGCTACGGTGCGCTGTTGGGCAATCCGCGCTTCCTCTGTGCCAGCCTGGCGCTCGGCCTGATGAGTCTGCCGCTGATCGCCTGGATAGGCCTGGCGCCATTGCTGCTGGTGCGGGTACTGGAAATGCCGCCGCTGGAATATGGCCTGTGGCAGATACCGGTGTTCTCGGCAGTCATCGCCGGCAATCTGATTCTCGACCGCTTGCTGCAGACTCATTCGCTGACGCAATTGATTCAACTGGCGCTCTGGCCGTTCTGTCTGGGCCTTCTGTTTCTGGCCGCGTGCGCATTGCTCGGCGCGGGGCTTGGACCGGTGGTGGCGAGTCTGTCGCTGTACGCCGTCGGGCTGGGCATGAGCAACTCGGCGGTGTATCGCCTGGCGCTGTTTTCCAGCGACGACAGCAAAGGCCTGGTGTCGGCGCTGACCGGCATGATCTCGATCGCCGTCATGGGCTTTGGCGGTTCGCTGATTGCGGCCATCGGTGGCGGCAGCCGTCTTGAATACTTCGCTATCTGGGCCGCATTCGGCGGGCTGATGTGCCTGCCCATGGTTTACCGGCTCCTGCAAACCACCACATCTGATGTGGCCTCGCCTCAGTAAGGAACACTGATGACTCACCTACCCTATGCCGACGCGCTGTGCGCGTTGACGCAACCCTATTGCCTGAATTCAGCCCCGCCCGCTCTGTTTGATCGGGCGATGACCGAAATCAGCCGCTTTCACTGCGATCACACCCCGGGTTACGCCCATTGGCTCAACGCCCATGGACTGACGCCGCAGGACCTCGACAATCTCAGTGACTGGTCGTGTCTGCCGCCGATCTTTGCCAGTTTCTTCAAGCAACACCTTCTGCTCAGCAGCACGGGGACGAACGCCCTTGAACTGACTTCGTCGGGCACCAGCGGGCAGAAAAGCCGGATGCGTTACGACGAACGCAGCCTGGCTCGCGCGCAGTTCATGGTTGCGCAGATCTTCCGCCATTACGCCTGGGACACTCCCGATAGTCCGTGCAACTACCTGCTGTTGAGCTACGAACCCGAAGGACGCATCACCTTGGGCACCTCGTTTACCGACCAGTTTCTCTGTCGGTTTGCCCCGGTCAATCGCGTGGTTTACGCCTTGCGCAACACCGGTAGCGGCCATCAGTTCGACGTATTCGGCGTGATCGCAGCATTGCAGTCATTCGCTGAAGAAGGTTTGCCGGTACGGATTTTCGGCTTCCCGGCGTTTCTCTGGCAGACCCTGCAACGCATGCAGGCTACCGCTGTGCAGGATGTGCAATTGCCCGCCGGTTCGCTGGCCTTTTTTGGCGGTGGCTGGAAAACCCAGGCTGCGCAGGAAATTCCCAAACAACAGTTTTACGCCCATATCCATCGGCAACTGGGCATCGAACCGGCCCGCTGCCGCGATGGTTACGGTGCTGTCGAGCACGCGGTGCCTTACATCGAATGCGCCCGTCACCGATTTCATGTGCCGGTGTATTCGCGAGTGCTGATTCGCGATCCGGCGGATTTTTCCCTGCTGCCCTATGGCCAACAAGGCCTGCTCGGCTTCGTCTCGCCTTACATCTCCTCCAGCCCGGCCCACGCCGTGGTCATGAGCGACCTTGCCACGCTGCACCCGGGCGCAAGTTGCGGCTGTGGATTGACCAGCGACTGGTTCGAACTGCACGGCCGCGCCGCCACCACAGCGGGCAGAAGCTGCGCAATGGCCGCCGCCGAATTACTGGGAAGTCACTGATATGTATTTGATCAATGGACAACTGCACCACGCTTATAGCCTCGACCAAGCGCTGCAAGACCTGCAACAGGCGTTGCTGCAACACTTGGCGAGGGCCCTCGACAGCCGCACAGTCATCGACGCAGTTGCGGGATTTGCCCGGCAGCTGCATGACGCGCACTCGGATCTGCGCCTCGACAACGAGCAGCGGCAGGCCCTGATCGATTTCTGCCAACCCGAAGCGTTGATGTACAAACGCCAGCGCGAACTCGGCGCCGATGCCGATTGCCTGCGTCGTTTCGATTATCGCCAGCCACGCTTCGAAGCCTGGCGTCCGCTCGGGCTGGTGGTGCACATCACTCCGGCCAACGCGCCGCTGCTGGCCTTTTGCGCGGTGGTGGAAAGTCTGCTCGCCGGCAACGTCAACTGGTTGCGCCCCAGCCGCAGCGATCAAGGCCTGACGGCGCGACTGTTGCGCGCGTTGGTCGACTGCGATGCAAGCGGACAACTGGCCGGACATGTGGCGGTGATTCCAGCGAGCACCGAGCAGATCGGCAAGCTGTGCAAACCCGCCAACGGCGTTGCAGCGTGGGGTGGCGAAGCGGCCCTGCAAGCGATTCGGCAACAGTTGGTGCCGGGTTGTCGCTGGATCGATTGGGGGCACCGCATCAGCTTCGTCTATCTCACCCCGGAATCGTCTACGCCGGAGGCGCTTGATGCCGTCGCCGACGAAGTCTGCCGACTGGATCAGCAGGCCTGCTCCAGCCCGCAATGGCTGCTGGTGGACAGCGATGATCCGCAGGTTTTGCGCGATATCGGTGAACGCTTGGCGCAGGCCCTGCAACGACGCGCCACGCAATGGCCGGCTCTGGTACCGACAATCCAGGAAACCTCGCAAATTATCACGCACACGCAGATGGCCCGCCTCGGTCAGAGTTTTGCCGGTCACACCGGGCAAGTGTGGAATGGCCCAGGCTGGCGGGTGATCTGGACCCATGATCGGCAACTCGCGCCTTCACCGCTGTTTCGCAGCGTACTGCTGCACCCGCTGCCGCAAGCGCTGCTGACCGCCACCCTGCTGCCGTGGCGCAACGTCCTGCAAAGCTGTGCGCTGGTGTGTGCGCAATCGCGCATTGCCGAGCTTACCCATGCGTTGATCGCCGCCGGGGTCACGCGTATCGCACCGATCGGCAGCATTCACGACGGTTACGCAGGCGAACCCCATGATGGCGTCTATGCGCTGCAACGTTTGAGTCGACGGGTATCGGTGAGTCTGGCGGCCATGCAACTGCCGAATCAGGCCAGTCTCGATTCACCGCCACTCGCGGCGAAGTCGTGCGCTCTGATCATGAACAAAGAGGCGTTCGTCGCCCAGCCCATCAACGATCAGGCGCAGTTGTATTTCCGCTCCGGAGGCAGCAGCGGCACCCCTGCTCTGGCCGGCTACAGCTATCGCGATTTCGATCGGCAGATGCGCGCAACCGCTGACGGTTTGTTCGCTGCTGGTCTTGATCCGGCGCGGGATCGGGTCATGAACCTGTTCTTCTGTGGGGGGCTGTACGGCGGTTTTCTCAGCTTCAGCAAAGCGCTGGAATTGCTCGAGGTGACGCACCTGCCCATGGCCGCGCCTACCGATGACGACTACCGGGAGATTGCCCAACTGATCATCGATCAACGGGTCAACGTCCTGGTGGGAATGCCCGCCACACTGCATCGTCTGTTTCTCAATGAACAGGAGCGTCTGCGTGCTTATGCCGGAGTCGAAAAGGTCTTTCTCGGTGGCGAGCACCTGAGCGAGCAGAACCGTGAATTGCTGTGCAGTTGTGGCGTGTCGAGCATTCGCTCGGCGATCTACGGCAGCGTCGATGCCGGCCCGCTAGGCCATGCCTGCAAGGCTTCGGCGGATGGGGTTTTCCATCTGATGAACGCGATCCAGCACTTGGAAGTCGTCGCGTTCGATGAGGATGTGCCGGTGATCGGCGATCAGGTGGGTCGGCTGCTGGTCACCTCGTTCGCCCGTGAAGGGGGCCAGCGCGTGCAGCGTTATGAGATTGGCGACACCGGGCGCTGGCTGCCGGGCGTCTGCGCCTGCGGGCTGACGTCGCCACGCTTCGAGCTGTTGCAACGCCACGGCAAGCTGTTGCGCATCGGCACTGACTTCATCTCCCTGAGCGAATTGGCGTCGCGGCTGCAAGTGCCGTTTCAGTTGCAGCTGGACCACAGCGCTGACGGCGTCGAGCGCATGCAACTGCACTGTGAACTTGCAGCCGACATCGCTAAACACCGTCTCGCCGATTACCTGACCCTCATGACCGTAGTCGACAGCGGACTGCTGGTGCTGCAGATCGAACAATGCCCGCCCGAGCACTTCGTTCAAAACAAACACAGCGGCAAGACGCCGCTGGTCATTGACTCCCGCCGCTGACGCTTGCCGTGAGCTGGCTCATTCGAATCAAGAAGAACACACCGTGAAAACAACCGACCCGATTAGCGAATTGACGGGTTTTGCCCGCAAGCATTCGCCCTACTACAGGAACAGCCTCGCCGATATTCCCGAGGCAATAAGCTCGCTGCGCGAACTGCCACTACTTGATCCGGCAGACTTCTGGAAAGACAGCGCGGATCTGGCGCAATGGCCGGTTCTGACCGCCCCGATTGCCCACGCCCTGGTCTTCAAGACCGGTGGCTCAACCGGCGGCGGCAGGCTCTCCGTATATGCCCGCACGGAATGGCAACGCACAGTGGAAGCTTTCGGGCGCAGTCTGAGCGAGCAATTCAGCTCCGGCGACCGTGTCGCCAACCTGTTCTTCGCTGGCGACCTCTATGCCAGTTTTCTGTTTATCCACGATTCACTGGCCCATGTGGAAACGGCTATTACCGAGTTTCCGTTTACCGGCGAAGTCGACCCGCCAATGCTGGCCGATGCCATCGTGCAACACCGGATCAACGTGTTGGCTGGCTTGCCTGCGCAACTTTTGACCTTCGCCAGTTGGCTCCAACACCGCGGCCTTGCGCTGCCCTTGGTTGATACCGTGCTTTATGGCGGGGAGAGTATGTTTGCCTCACAACGCCAGCTCCTTGAGCAAGTGCTGCCCAACGCGCGCATTGCCTCGATCGGCTACGCCAGTGTCGATGGCGGATTCATCGGTGCAAGCCATCGTGACTGCATCGAAGGAGAACATCGCACACCTGACGGCCACGTACTGCTGGAGATTGTCGATCAGCACAGCGGCGCAACGATCGAGGCCTGCGATCAAACCGGTCTGCTCGTATTGACCAATCTGCATCGCCGCTTGATGCCGCTGATCCGCTATCCCGTCGGAGATCTCGCGTGCTGGCGCGAGCCGTCGGGCACTGCGCAACGCAAATTCGCCCTGCGCGGGCGCAGCGGCAGCAGCCAGCGTGTGCGGGTCGGCATTCTGTCGCTGATGACCGATGAAATCAGCGAAAGCGTGCGGAGCATCACTGGCAGCAACGATTGGCAGTTATTGATCGGACACGACGACGGCAGTGATCTATTGACGGTGAAATACGTAGTCAACGAAGGATCGACCCGCATCGAGGACAGACTCGAGGCCCGCTTGATCGAACTGTATCCGCAGATACCACAACTGCGAGGCGCCGGGTTATTGCAGCTGCGTATACAGAGCTGCCGCTTCGAGGACCTTGCGCGCCATCCTCGCGCAGGGAAAAGCCTGCGGATCGTCGATTTACGCTGCTACGACCGACATGACAGGGAGGTGCGTGATGGAAGCGTTGATCCTGCGCAATTACCGTGACACCGACGCCACGGCAGTCAGCCAGCTGTTTCGCGAGGTCTATGGCGATCATTACGTGCAAAGCGACGTCTACCTGCCCTGCCTGATCAATCAGAACCACGCAGCCAAGCGCTGGCACTCTCTGGTTGCGGTCGAGGGTGAACGGATTCTTGGCCATGCCACTTTGTATCGGCAGAGCGAAAGCTCGCACGATGCCGAACTGGCCTTGAGCGTCGTACATCCCGATACCCGCGGAAAGAACATTGCCACGCGCCTGGGCGCGCAACTGCTGACTCATGCACAAGCGTTGGGTTGTCGCAGCGTTTCGATCAAACAGGTCACCCACCACCCCTATACCCAACGCATGGCTATCGGTCTCGGTTTTCATAACACCGGACTGTTGCCGGACTATGTCCGCTCACCCTTTGGCGGCAAAACACCGGAGTCGATCGTCTTGGGTGTCCGCGCCATAGACGGCTATCAGCGCCCGCTGCCGGAGCAGCCGTGGCCAACCCGCTACCGTGCGTTCATGGAGCGTATGACGGCGGCGTTTGGCTGTTCGCCCAGTGCAGCATGCTGGCGCGGGCCCTCGGTTCAGGTTCAACAACACGGCAATCGGCATGAAATGCTCGTGGAAAAACTCGAACCGGAACTGCTCGATCAGTTGCGAACGCTGCCCGGGCATTGGCTGATTTCGATTCGTTTGCAGCTGTCCCGACAGTTTGCCGTGGATCTGCACAGTCTTAACGCCATCGGTTTTGCTTTCACCGGTCTGGCGCCTGCGCAAGACAATCGAGGAGGCTGGCTGACGTTGTTTCATCGCGGCTACCGCACGCGCAAGCTGACATTGCATTGCCCGCACATGCAGCAGTTACACGACCAGGCACAACGTCAACTCACTGGGCGCGCCATGGCTGCGGTGTAATCAGCCCGAGCCCGCACACGGATGAGCGGGCTTCATCGGCAGATGTCAGGCCTTTGCCGTCAGGCCTTTGTCGGACGGAACTGCCGCATTGCCTTCGCCATAGGTCTTGAGATTCTGCAGGACGTAAATGGCTTTCTTGAATTCGGGAATCAGGCTCTTGCCGTAGTAATTGCCATTGAGACTGTTGGTCTGGATGGCATCGAGCTGCGTGGCGAAATATTCCAGCGCGTTGAACTTCGCCTCCGGGTCTTTCTGCACGCCGAAGCGGTCGAATTTGTCGCCGGCATTGAGCAAGGTGATCGAGGTGATCTCGGAAATCAGGCCGCGCCCGCGCAGGAACTCGCTGAGGTTGCCCAACTGCTTGACGGAGACGTTGGCTGGATCAAAGCCCTTGATCTGCTTGCGCAAACCCTGTTTGTCCATCTCCGCGACGTTAAGCGCATTCGGATCGTTGCCGACCAGCGTCAGCATCTGCTGCACTTTGACGCTCTGCGAAACCTGTTTCTTCGCCCCGGTATCACGGACCATTACGCCCGCCTTGCTTTCCCAGGCGCCGGTATAGCCGATCGTCATGCGAGGATTCCTTGTGCAATGAGCATGAAATGTCCTTGTTCCAACCAATTGAATGGGAGCGAGTATCGGCCGCTTCGCCTGATCCAACCAACCCTTTTGTGCGCTTTTTTACAAATCTCGTACATTCATGACACCGAGCTTAAGGCCCGCAAACATTGCTTCAGCGCCGTCATCAGGATGTAACAACTGTGGCGATTGCGAGGGATGTACCAATCCCGATACCAACCGGTCATCGCCCTGAGTTCTTTCGGCGCGCAAGTACCTAAAGCTTCCGCCCGTAACGACGATACGCTGTGATACCCGCCCTGTTTTATTCCTGCCCTCCAACAAAAAAGCCGCTCAAGGATCAGTTCCATGCCCGCACTGCGCACTATTCAGGCTCGCTACACGCTGTTTCTGATTCTGTTCATCCTGCTGCTGTCCGTGCTGACCGTGGTCGGCATCAGCCAACTGGTCGCACCGACCCTGCGCGATACCGAAGAGAAGGTCGTGCTCAACCGCATCGCCGAAGTCGCCGTGCAGATTCAGGGCGAACTGAACAAGGTGCAGGCGCAGCAACGCAGCATCACCCAGACCATCGCCCTGCTCGACAGCGCCGCCATCGACGTGGTGCTGCCAGGGCTGGTGGATCAGTACGGCGAACTGAAAGTCTTTGGCGGCGGTATCTGGCCGTTGCCGGGCCAGCGCGAAGCCGGGCGCAACAAGTTCAGCACCTTCTGGCACCGCGATGCCTCGGGTCAGCTCAAGGTCAATACGTTCTGGAACAGCGACGCCGCACCGAACTACTACGACCAGAGCTGGCACAAGGGCGGCATGGCCACCCCGCGCGGCCAGTGCGCGTGGGCCGCTGCCTATAAGGACGACGCCAGTGCCGAGCCGCGCACCAACTGCGCCATGGCGATCTACAAGAACGGCAGTGCCTGGGGCGTTTCGACCATCGACGTGACCCTGGGCTTCTTCAACGACCTGGTGGCGCGCAAGGAAAAAGACCTCAACGCCGAAATGCTCATCGTCGAGGCTGACGGCAAGATCATCAGTAACAGCTCGCGCATCAGCGGTCCGATCGTCCTGAAGAACATCAGCGAACTGGCGGCCAGCTCCACCTTCATCAATCAGATCAAGACCGGCCTGCAGAACCGCGATAAAGCGCAACGCGTCGAGTTCGACAACAACGGTGAAGACGCCACCTTCTTCATGCGCCCTATCGAGGGCACACCGTGGTTCCTCGCCACCGCCCTGCCGACCAAAATGCTCACCGCCCAGCGTGACGATGTGCTCAACAGTCTCAGCCTGATCCAGATTCCGCTGGTGATCCTGCTGGTGCTGTTGCAGGTTTACGCGATTCGCAAACTGGTACAGCGCATGAAGGCTCTGAAAGCCAACATCGATTCACTGTCCAGCGGTGACGCCGACCTGACCCGCCGCATCACCATTCGCGCTGAGGACGAACTGGGCGCCATCGGCCATTCGGTCAACACCTTCATCGTCTATTTGCAGAACATGATCGGCGAAGTCACCCAGGCCACCGGTGCCATGGCCTCCAGCCTCGATAATCTGCAGCGCACTTCGGCGCACACCAGCCAGATTCTGCTGCGTCACGCTTCGGAAACCGACCAGACTGTCACCGCCATTACCGAGATGAGCTCCACCGCTGAAAGCGTGGCGCAGAATGCCGCTGAAACCGCTGCGTTCACCCAGCGCGCCAATGAAAACGCTGATCGCTCGCGCGTCGTGGTGGGTGAAGCGACCAACAGCGTGGTCGCGCTGATCGACGAAGTGGCCAGCGCTACACACAAAGTTGAAAACATGCAGCAGGACGCCCAGCGCATTACCGAGATTCTCGGCGTGATCGGTGCGATTGCCGGGCAGACCAACTTGCTCGCCCTCAACGCGGCGATTGAGGCGGCACGTGCCGGTGAACAGGGGCGCGGCTTTGCGGTGGTGGCGGATGAAGTCCGCGCCCTCGCCGCCCGCACTCAGGCCAGCACTTCGGAAATCAACGAGATGTTGACCCGTCTGACCCAAGGCGTGAGTTCCTCGGTCAGTGCCATGGAAAACACCCAGGCCAGTTGCCAGTCCGCTGCTGACGCCACCGCCCGAGTCAACTCGGGGCTGGACGAAATGGCCGGTTCGGTCAGCCACATCAACAGCCTCAGCACGCAGATCGCCACCGCCGCCGAACAGCAAAGCGCCGTCACCGAAGAGATCAACCGCAGCATGGTGCAGATTCGCCACATGGTCGATGAACTGGTGCAGAGCGGCCAGGCCAGCGAGCTGAATACCCGCCAGTTGCTCGAAGCCAACAGCCGCGTGAGCGCGATCATGGGGCGGTTCAAGGTCAGTTAAGCCAACCGCGACCACGGGGATTTTGGCCTTTACACCAATCCCCTGTGGGAGCGAGCCTGCTCGCGAAAGCGATTTTTCAGTCACTGGAGCTGCGGCTGGTCAACCGCATTCGCGAGCAGACTCACTCCTACAATGGTTCGGGTGTTTTGTAGCAACTGGAAACACTCAGTTGATGTAGCAGCGGGAAAACAGGTCAAAATGCGTTCTTGCTGACCTTCACCGAGTCGAGAGCCCATTCCCATGCGAAGCCAACTGCGTCTGCTCGCCCTGAGCGCCCTGTTCATCTCCTCCCTGGCGCAAGCCGCCGAACTGATCCCGATCGAAGTGCACCGCGATGCCAATTGCGGCTGCTGCAAAAAGTGGATCAGCCATCTCGAAGCCAATGGCTTCAAAGTCGAAGACCACGTCGAAAGCGACATGAGCAGCTTTAAACAGCAGCACGGCGTACCACCGCGTCTGGCGTCCTGCCACACGGCGATCATCAATGGCAAATTCGTTGAAGGCCATGTGCCGGCCGATCAGGTGCTTGCGTTGAGCAAGCGCGACGATCTGCTGGGTGTGGCTGCACCGGGCATGCCAATGGGCTCACCGGGCATGGAAATGGACGGCATGAGCGACGCGTATCAGGTCATCGGCCTGAAGAAGGACGGCGCTGATGTGGTAGTGGCGGACTACCCGGCCCGTTGATGGGGGCAGCCTACTTCGGCCTGTTCTTTGCTGCGTTTGGCGCGGCGACATTGTTGCCGTTGCAGTCCGAGGCGCTGCTGGTCGGCCTGATCGTCAGCGAGCGTTACTGGCTGTGGGGTTTGCTCGCGGTAGCGACGCTGGGCAACGTGCTCGGTTCGCTGGTCAACTGGTGGCTGGGCCGTGGCATCGAACGGTTTCAGGATCGACGCTGGTTCCCAGTCAGTCCGCGGCATATGGCCAAGGCGCGCAAGCACTACGAGCGCTATGGGCATTGGTCGCTGCTGCTCAGTTGGCTGCCGGTGATCGGCGATCCGCTGACCTTGATTGCCGGCGTCATGCGCGAACCGCTCGGGCGCTTTCTGTTGATCGTCACCCTGGCCAAAGGCGCGCGCTATGGCGTGCTGGCCTTGCTGACACTGGGCTGGCTCGGTTGAACCAACCCTTCCTGTGATTGCCTTTGTTTAACGTCGGCGTAATCCCGACCTTCCAGAGTCGGCCAATTTTCAAGGAGTTAGTGCTTATGTCCGTCACGCTTTCCCGCTGGCTGCCCGGCCTCGTCCTCAGCGCTGCCCTGCCATTAATGGCGCAAGCGGCCACTGAAACCGCCCCCGCCGAAGGGCCTGCCTACGGCCCGGAGCTGCAGGGTTTCCAATATCCCTACACGCTTAAACACTTCGCCTTCGAATCCCAGGGTCAGAAGCTGCAAATGGGTTACATGGACGTCGCCGCCAATGGCAAGGCCAACGGCCGCACCGTGGTGCTGATGCACGGCAAGAATTTCTGCGCGGCGACCTGGGACAGTTCGATCAAGGCCTTGAGCGATGCCGGCTACCGCGTGATTGCGCCGGATCAGATCGGCTTCTGCACCTCCAGCAAACCTGCGCACTATCAATACAGCTTCCAGCAACTGGCGACCAACACCCAGCAATTGCTCAAGGCGTTGGGCATTCAGAAAGCCACCCTGCTCGGCCACTCCACCGGCGGCATGCTCGCTACCCGTTATGCGCTGCTGTTCCCTGAGCAGGTTGATCAACTGGCAATGGTCAACCCGATCGGTCTGGAAGACTGGAAAGCCCTCGGCGTTCCGTATCGCACCGTCGATCAGTGGTATCAGCGTGAGTTGAAGGTCACGGCCAAGGGCATTCGCGACTATGAGCGCACCACCTATTACGATGGCCGCTGGAAGCCCGAATTCGATCGCTGGGTCGACATGCTCGCCGGTCTGAGCAAAGGTCCGGGCAAGACCCAGGTCGCGTGGAACTCGGCGCTGATCTACGACATGATCTTCACCCAGCCGGTGTACTACGAGTTCAAGGACCTGAAGATGCCGACCCTGTTGCTGATCGGCACCTCCGACACCACCGCCATCGGCAAGGACCTCGCACCGCCGGAAGTGAAAGCGAAAATCGGCCACTACGAGGTGCTCGGCAAACAGGTCGCCAAGCTGATTCCGCAGTCGACGCTGATTGAATTCCCGGGCATGGGTCATGCGCCGCAAATGGAAGAACCGGAAAAATTCCATCAGGCGCTGCTCGGCTGGCTGGGCAAGACTCCTTCCGCTCCATGATGAGGTAAGCCGATGACGGTGCAGATTGCAGTGATCGATGACTGGCAGGACGTGGCCCGCGACGTGGTCGACTGGTCCGTGCTGGAGAGCATCGGTGAAGTGACCTTTGTGCATGATTACCCGGCCGACAACGCGACACTGGCCGAGCGCCTCGGCCAGTACGAGGTGATCTGCGTCATGCGCGAACGCACGCGCTTCGACGCCGACTTGCTCGGGCGCTTGCCCAATCTGAAGTTGCTGGTCACCGGCGGCATGCGCAATGCCGCGCTGGACATGCCGGCCGCTGCAGCGCTGGGCATCAAGGTCTGCGGCACCGACAGCTATAAACACGCCGCGCCGGAACTGACCTGGGCGCTGATCATGGCGGCCACCCGTGATCTGGTGAAGGAAGCCAATGCCCTGCGCGCCGGCCAGTGGCAACAGGGCCTCGGCGGCGATCTGCATGGCAAGACCCTGGGAATCCTGGGTTTGGGCAGCATCGGCCAGCGGGTCGCACAGTTCGGCCAGGTGTTCGGCATGCGGGTGATTGCCTGGAGCGAGAACCTCACCGCCGAACGCGCGGAACAGGTCGGCGTGACGTATGTCAGCAAGCAGCAATTGTTCGAGCAGGCCGACGTGCTGTCGGTGCATCTGGTGCTCAGCGAGCGCAGTCGCGGTCTGGTCGATGCCCAGGCGCTGGAGTGGATGAAACCGGGCGCGCTGCTGGTCAACACCGCTCGCGGGCCGATCGTCGATGAAGCGGCGTTGATCAAGGCGCTACAGAAACGGCGCATTGCCGGGGCGGCGCTGGACGTGTTCGAGCAAGAGCCTTTGCCGGCCCTGCACCCGTTTCGCACGCTGGACAACGTGCTCGCCACGCCGCATGTGGGCTATGTCAGTCGGCAGAATTACGAACAGTTCTTCCGGCAGATGATCGAGGATATTCAGGGTTGGGCAGCTGGGGAGCAGGTGCGTCTGTTGAATTGATTCCATCACTTTAAAGTTGAGTTGCTGCAACAGGCCTGCTCGCGAAGAGGTCATCTCAGATACCACTCTGAAAAACGCTTGCACCACAACGGTGCAACCCGCCCATCCTCTAGCACAAAACCGTGACTGCCCAGTCACCGTTTTGGCCCACTCCGACCGAAAAACATGCCCTTCGTCGGAGCGTTTCCGCTCCTGAACCCTCGCTTACATCCCGACACAACCGATTGTCGAACAATTTACCCATTTGCCCCGACCCGCTCTAGGATCTGGCCTAGACTGATTTTTCAGTGGCCAAACCACTCGGTCATACCGACGAAAAAAAGTCGAAACTTTTGCTTCACGCCACAGGTCATCAGAACAACTGGGCGAAAGCGACTGGTGTAATCCTTGCAACGGCCTCACCACCCATTCTGCTTGCGCGTGTTGGGTCAGCATTTGCTCACCGATGCGTGGCGCCTTTGCGCCCGGCCACAGGACTTGGCCACGAAACAGCTTGTTCGAGACAAGAATCAGATCACACACGGGAGATACATATGATCAGTGCGGCATTGGATATTCAGGGAGAGCGTGCTCACCAGTCGCTTGGAGAATCGAGCACCATCAGTGTTCCCGGCAGCCGACAGATCAACGTACCCGGCACCAAGACGCTTGCTCCGGTAGCAAGCCAGAATCCCAACAAGAAAAAAGTGTTGTTTGTGACTTCGGAAATCGCCGATCTGGTCAAGACCGGCGGCCTCGGTGACGTCTCCGCCGCCCTGCCCCGGGCCATGGCCCATCTGCATGATGTGCGGGTGCTGATCCCAGGTTATCCGCAGGTGGTGCACAGCGAAAACCCGATTCACATCATCGGCGAGCTGGGTGGCCACGCCGCGCTGCCACCTTGCAAGATCGGGCGCATGGACATGCCCGATGGTCTGGTGATCTACGTGTTGATCTGCCCTGAACTCTACGAGCGTGAAGGTGGCCCTTACGGCGCCAACAACGGTCGCGACTGGCCGGACAACCATATCCGTTTCGCCCGTCTCGGCCTGGCCGCTGCCGATATCGCCGCCAATCTTGCGCAAATTCACTGGCGCCCGGATCTGGTGCACGCCCATGACTGGCCGGCTGGCCTCGCGCCCGCTTACATGCACTGGCGCGGGCAGCGCACGCCGACCCTGTTCACCATTCACAACCTTGCCTACCAGGGCGTGACGAGCCTTGGTTCCTGCCCGGAGCTGGGGATTCCCACCCATGCCCTGCAACAGGAAGGCATGGAGTTCTACGGCAAGATGTCGTTCCTCAAGGCCGGCATGGCCTATTCGAGCCATATCACTACGGTCAGCGCGACGTATGCGCAGGAAATCACCACGCCTGATTTCGGTTGCGGCCTCGACGGCTTCCTTGCTTCCAAGACCCAGCAAGGCCTGCTCAGCGGTATCCCGAACGGCATCGACGAGAGCTGGGATTCGGCGACCGACCCGCACCTGTTTGCCCCGTTCGCCATCGGCGACTGGGAAGGTAAAGCGGTCAATGCCGCCCATGTCCGTGAGCTGTTCGGCCTGAATGACTCTACCGGCCCACTGTTCGCCGTGGTTTCGCGCCTGGTCTATCAGAAAGGTCTCGACCTCACCGAAGCGGTGTCCGAGTACATCGTGCAGAACGGTGGTCAGATCGCGATCATTGGTCGCGGCGAGCCGGAAGAAGAGCAAGCCATGCGTGAACTGGCCCTGCGCTTTCCTGGCCAGATCGGCGTGCGCATCGGCTTCAACGAAACCGATGCCCGACGCATGTTCGCCGGCAGCGATTTCCTCTTGATGCCTTCGCGTTACGAGCCTTGCGGCTTGAGCCAGATGTACGCCCAGCGTTTCGGCTCGCTGCCGGTCGCGCGCAACACCGGTGGTCTGGCCGACACCATTGAAAACGGCGTCACCGGTTTCCTCTTCGATGAGTCCACCGTTGATAGCTACAAGGAAGCCCTGAGCCGCGCGTTCAAGGTCTTCGCCTTCCCGGAACTGCTCAATGCCATGCGCTGCCGCGCCATGGCTGCACCGTTCAACTGGAGCAAAGCGGTTGAACCGTACGCCGAACTTTACGAACAACTGGTCGCCAAGGCGTTGGGTAAAGCCAGCCACAAATAACCAGGGAGTTGCAGAAAATGCCGTCAAGGACCCAAGAAACCTGGCCCCACGGCGCGATCATGCTGGATGCCGAGCACACGCAATTTGCGTTGTGGGCGCCTGACGCGTTCTACGTCAGTGTGGAACTGGAAGATGGAAAATCGTTGCCCATGCTGCCTCAGGGCGACGGTTGGTTTGTAATCAAGGCCAATTGCCCGGCGGGCAGTCGCTACCGTTACTGCATCGATGGCGAACTGGAGGTGCCGGACCCGGCCTCCAGAGCGCAGGATGGTGACCTCGACCGCCACAGTGTGGTGGTCGATCCCCATGCCTACCAATGGCGGCACACGACCTGGAATGGTCGGCCGTGGAGTGAAGCGGTGATTTACGAGCTGCACGTCGGTGCGCTCGGTGGATTTGCCGAAGTTGAACAGCATCTGGCGCGCTTGGTGGCGCTGGGCATTACCGCCATCGAACTGATGCCGCTGGCGCAATTTCCCGGTGATCGCAACTGGGGCTACGACGGGGTGCTGCCCTATGCACCGCAAGCCTCCTACGGCACACCGGAACAACTCAAACACCTGATTGACACCGCCCACGGCCATGGCCTGGCGGTGATTCTCGACGTCGTCTACAACCACTTCGGCCCCGATGGCAACTACCTGCATCGTTACGCCAAAGGTTTTTTCCGCGAGGACAAGCACACGCCCTGGGGCGCCGCGATCGATTTCCGCCGTCCGGAAGTGCGCGAGTTCTTCATTGAAAACGCGCTGATGTGGCTGCTTGAATACCGTTTCGACGGCCTGCGTCTGGATGCGGTGCACGCGATTGAAGATCCCGACTTTCTCAGCGATCTGGCCCGACGCATTCGCCAGCAGATCGACCCGACCCGGCACGTCTGGCTGACCGTCGAGAACGAGCTGAACCAGTCGAGCCTGCTGGAAAACGATTACGACGCGCAATGGAACGATGACGGTCATAACGCCCTGCACGTGCTGCTGACCGGCGAAACCGACGCCTATTACGCCGACTATGCTGCGCAGCCCACCGAGCAACTGGTGCGCTGCCTGAGTCAGGGCTTCGTGTTTCAGGGCCACATCACTCGCCATGGCGAACCTCGCGGCGAGCCGAGCGAACATCTGCCCTCCACTGCTTTCGTGCTGTTCCTGCAGAACCATGACCAGATCGGCAACCGTGCCTTTGGCGAACGCCTGCATCAGCTCGCCGACCCGCGTGCGGTACAAGCGGCGACGGTGTTGTTGCTGCTGTCGCCGATGATTCCGCTGATGTTCATGGGCGACGAGTTTGCCGCCGAGCAACCGTTCCTGTTTTTCACCAGTCACCACGGTGAACTGGCGGAACTGGTGCGTGAAGGTCGGCGCAACGAGTTCGCCGCATTCAGTGCCTTTACCGATCCGCACAAGCGCGAACAGATCCCCGATCCGAATGCCGAAAGCACCTTCCACGCTTCGCAGCCGCGATTGTCCGGCAGCGGCACGCCATTGCAACAGCAGACCCAAGAGCTCTATCGGCAACTGCTCAAGTTGCGGCACCAATACATCATTCCCAACCTCTCCGGGACCCAGGCTTTGGGCGCGCAGATGCTCGGCTATGGCGCGGTCAGCGCGCGCTGGCGACTGGGCAACGGCAGTGAGCTGCGAATTGACCTGAACCTCAGTGACACGCCAGTGGTCAACCCTGCACAGACCGATACCGAGTGGCTGTTTCAACAGCCAGCCGCGATCGAACTGTCGGACCCGAACCAACTGCCGGCGTACACCGCGCTCGTCAGCCTCACGGCCGCACCCGTTATGCACCCCCTGGATGGAGAGCGCCTATGAGCGATGCGCAACTGGAAATACTCGCCAGTCGAGCCGGCCTTGCCGTCGACTGGATCGACGCCAACGGGCGTCAGCAAAAAGTCGCTCCTGCTGTGTTGCGCAATGTCCTGATCGGACTCGGCCACCCCGCCAGCACCGCGCAAGAAATCGATGCCAGCCTGCTGGAATTGCAAGAAGTCCAGCAAGACCGCCATTTGCCGCCCCTGCTGACCTGCGACGTGGGCATTGCCCTCGACCTGAGTCGCTATTTCTCACCGGAAACCCCCTGCGAAATCCATCTTGAAGACGGCTCGCAGATGAACCTGAAGCTGGACAACGAAGCCATGTTGCCCGGCTTGATTCCGGTCGGTTACCAGCAAGTGCATATCGCCGATCAGTATTTCACGCTCGCCGTGGCGCCTGAACGCTGCTTCAGCGTCGCCGATGCGGTCGATAGCCCGATCCCGCGGGCCTGGGGTCTGAGCGCCCAGTTGTATTCGCTGCGCCGTCCGGGTGACGGTGGTTTTGGCGACACCCAGGCGCTGGAGGAACTGGTTCGTGTAGCGGGCGAACGCGGCGCCGATGCGCTGGCAATCAGTCCGATGCACGCGATGTTCAGCGCCGACAATGGCCGCTATAGCCCTTATTCGCCGTCCAGTCGTTTATTTCTAAATTCACTGTATGCCGCGCCGGGGAGCATTCTCGGCGAACGCGCGTTGCGTGATGCAATTGATGCCAGTGGCCTGGCTGCGCAGTTCGAGCAGCTGGAAAATCTCAAGCTGATCGACTGGCCGACCGCTGCCGAAGCCAAGCAGAAGCTGCTGCAAGCCTTATATGACGGTTTCGTCGCTGGTGAGCATCCGCTGCACGCCGACTTCGCCAGTTTCCGCCATGCCGGTGGCGAAGCGCTGGAAAACCATTGCCGCTTCGAAGCGATTCAGGAAATGCGCGCCGCCCGTGGCGAAAGCCTCGACTGGCGCCAATGGCCAGAGCACTGGCACGACCCACGCGGCGCGGCGCTGGGCGCGTTTGCCGAGGAATATGCCGAGCGCATCGGTTATTTCGCCTTCTGCCAATGGCTGATCCATCGCTGCCTCGAACGCGCCCAAACTGCTGCGCGCAGTGCCGGCATGGGCATCGGTCTGATCGCCGACCTCGCGGTCGGTGCTGATGGCGCTGGCAGTCAGGCCTGGAGTTTTCAGGATGAATTGCTCGCCTCGCTGACCGTGGGCGCGCCGCCGGACATCCTCAATCGCAGCGGCCAGGGTTGGGGCATTTCCGCGTTCTCGCCGGAAGGGCTGATCCGCAACGGTTTCCGCGCCTTCATCGACATGCTGCGCGCCAACTTCGCCCACGCCGGAGGCCTGCGCATCGACCATGTCATGGGCCTGCAACGCCTGTGGGTGATTCCCAACGGCGCCGCCCCGGCCGATGGCGCCTATCTGTATTACCCGTTCGACGACATGTTGCGCCTGCTGACCCTGGAATCCCATCGGCACCAGGCCATCGTGCTCGGCGAAGACCTCGGCACCGTGCCGGAAGGCCTGCGGGAAAAACTTGCCGCGCGGTCAATCCTGGGCATGCGCGTGCTGTTGTTCGAACAGGACAACACCCGCTTCAAACCGATTCTCGACTGGCCGGATGATGCCCTGGCGACCACCAGCACCCATGACCTGCCGACACTCAATGGTTGGTGGCATGGTCGTGACATCGACTGGAATGCACGCCTCGGTCTGGTCGATGCCAACGGCGAAATCGACTGGCGTCGGCATCGCGAGCGTGAACGCGAAGGCCTGCGCGATGCGCTGCGTCAGGATCCGCAGAACTTCCGCGAAGAGTCCCACGAAGCCGATCAAGTGGTCGATGCCAGTGTGCGTTTCCTCGGCCACACCCGCGCGCCGCTGGTCCTGCTGCCGCTGGAAGATGCCTTGGGTATCGATGAACAGCCGAATCTGCCTGGCACCACCGATTCACATCCGAACTGGTCGCGACGTTTGCCCGGTCCCAGCGAAGCGTTGCTGGACGGCCCCGATGCCGCCCGCCGCCTGGAACTGCTGGCCTGCGCGCGCCTTCAAGCCTCTGAGCGTGACCAATGAATCAACAGCAAATCCAGCCGCTGCGCGCCACCTTGCGCCTGCAATTTCATAAAGGTTTTACCCTCGAACAAGCGGTGCCATTGGTGCCGTACTTTGCCCGCCTCGGCATCAGCCATATCTATGCCTCGCCATTGCTGGCGGCGCGCGCCGGTTCCATGCATGGCTACGACGTGGTCGACCCGACCCAGGTCAATCCGGAACTGGGCGGCGAGCCGGCGTTGCGCCGACTGGTCAGCACCCTGCGTGAACACAACATGGGCCTGATCCTCGACATCGTTTCCAACCACATGGCCGTGGGCGGCAATGACAACCCGTGGTGGCTCGACTTGCTGGAATGGGGACGCCTGAGTCCGTACGGCGAATTCTTCGACATTCAGTGGCACTCGCCGGACCCGTTGATGGAAGGCCAGTTGCTGCTGCCGTTCCTTGGCAGTGATTACGGCGTGGCGTTGCAGGAAGGCACGCTGAAGCTGAAATTCAACGCGCAGACCGGGACTTTCTACGTCGAGCATTACGACCACCACTTCCCGATCTGCCCGAACAACTATGGCGAGCTGCTCAAGTCCGACGACACGCTGAAGTCTCTGGCAGATCGCTTCAGCACACTCAGCTACCAGACCGACGCACATTCGCTGGCGATGCCGCTCAAGCAGGAGCTGCGCGAGCTGGCCAGCGATCCGCGTATTCTGGCGACTATCGAAGGCAACCTCGCACAGTACGATTCCACCACCGAGGAAGGCTTTCACAAGCTCCACGAACTGCTGGAACGGCAAAGCTATCGCCTGGCCAGTTGGCGCACGGCGGCGGACGACATCAACTGGCGGCGCTTCTTCGACATCAACGAGCTTGGCGGCCTGCGCGTCGAGCGCCCGGCGGTGTTCGAAGCGACCCACGGCAAAATTTTCCAATTGGTCGAAGAAGGTCTGGTCGACGGCTTGCGCATCGACCACATCGACGGCCTCGCCGACCCGCGTGGCTACTGCCGCAAATTGCGCCGTCGCCTGGATCACTTGGCGCCGGGACGTCATCTGCCGATCTATGTCGAGAAGATCCTCGGCGAGGGCGAAACCCTGCGCCGCGACTGGAGCGTCGATGGCACCACCGGCTACGAGTTCATGAATCAGCTGTCGCTGCTGCAACACGACCCGGACGGCGAACACGTGCTCGGCGAACTCTGGCAGCGCCGCACTGAGCGCCCGGCTGCGTTCATGGAAGAAGCGCAACTGGCCCGTCAGCAGATCCTCAACGGCTCGCTGGCCAGCGACTTCGAAAGTGTCGCGCAGGCCCTGCATCAAGTCGCGCGGGATGACTTGATGACCCGCGACCTGACCCTGGGCGCGATTCGCCGCGTGCTGCATGCGCTGATCGTGCACTTCCCGGTTTATCGCACTTACATCAGCGCCATGGGCCGGTCCGAGCAGGACGAAGCGATTTTCCAGCACGCCATGGACGGTGCGCGGCAAACCCTCAGCGAAGCCGACTGGCCAGTGCTCGACTCGGTCGCCAGCTGGCTAGGCGGCACGCCTTGGCGCCGCAAGCCACGGGGGCGCTCGCGCAAGATCCTCAAGCATGCCTGCGTGCGTTTCCAGCAACTGACCTCGCCGGCGGCGGCCAAAGCCGTGGAAGATACCGCGCTGTATCGCTCGGCGGTGCTGCTGTCGCGCAATGATGTCGGTTACAACACCGAGCAGTTCAGCGCGCCGGTCAGCGAGTTCCACGAAGTCAATCAACAGCGCATGGCCGAGTTTCCTGACAACCTGCTCGCGACTGCCACCCATGACCACAAGCGCGGCGAAGACACCCGTGCCCGGCTGGCCGTGCTCAGCGAACGCAGCCATTGGTACGCCGATCAGGTCGAACTGTGGCGCGCCCTCGCCCGCCCGGTGCGCATCGAAGATGACGCGCCTTCCGCTGGCGACGAACTGATCCTCTATCAGGCATTGCTCGGCAGTTGGCCGCTGGACCTGCAGGACGATGACCAGGCCGGTTTCGCCGATTACGCCAAGCGCATCTGGCAGTGGCAACAGAAAGCCCTGCGCGAAGCCAAGCTGCAAAGCAGCTGGAGCGCGCCGAACGAAGCTTATGAAAACGCAGCACAGGCGTTCACGGAAAAGCTGCTGACCGGTGAAGAAGGCGAGTTGCTGCGTGCGGCGCTGAGCAAGACCGTCAACAGCATCGCCGCTGCCGGCGCGCTCAACGGGCTGGCGCAAACCTTGCTGCGCATGACCGTGCCGGGTGTGCCGGATCTGTACCAGGGCAACGAGTACTGGGACTTCAGTCTGGTCGACCCGGACAACCGCCGGCCGGTGGATTACGCCGCCCGCGAGCAAGCGTTGCAGGCATCTGTTCCGGGTACCGAACTGCTCAAGGACTGGCGTGACGGGCGCATCAAACAGGCGCTGATCAGTGAGGTGTTGAACCTGCGCAAGGAACACAGCGAGCTGTTCCGTCGTGGCGATTACCAGCCATTGGAAGTACTGGGCAGTCAGGCGCACAACGTCTTGGCATTCGCGCGTGAACACGACGGCGTGCGGGCCATCGTGGTAGTGCCGGTGCGTTGCGCGACGTTGCTGGAAAACAGTGCCATGCCGCAGGTCGATGCGCTGCGCTGGGGCGATACGCGGGTGGTTTTACCGTCTGCCGCTTCGGATGCAAACCTGAAGGGACTTTTTGCCAGCAGCGTAGTCACACAAAACAGGGAGCTGAATGTCAGCGAAGCGCTGGGGGATGTCCCGGTCAATCTCTTTATCCAACACTTAACACAAGCATGAGTTCAGTTCAGGAGCATTGCGATGAGCACCGACGATAAACGCATTCGCGAATTCGCCTATCAGATCTGGGAGTCGGAAGGGAAACCTGAAGGCCACGAAGAACGTCATTGGGAAATGGCGCGCAAGCTGGCCGAGGCCGAAGCGCTGGCACCCAAGAAGCCACCCAAGGCGGCTGGCAGCAAAGTGGCTGGCAAGACTACAGGCGCAGCAGCGAAAAGCACCGACGGCAAAACACCGGCAGCCGCCAAAGCCAAACCAGCGGCGAAAGCCAAGCCTGCGGCCACGGCCAAAGTAGTCCCGCCGGGCGAAAAGGCTGCCGAGAAAAAGCCGCGAGCCGCGAAGAAACCTCCGGCGAACTGACCCGATCCATTTTTGAACTGAATGACTGTGTGGCGAGCGTGCTCGCCACAAGGGGTTCTTGCGCCCCGAAGAAAGTCCCTAATTGGGAAAAACACACAACCCTGTGGGAGCGAGCCTGCTCGCGAAAGCGCTAGGTCCGTTCCCGAAGATGTCGGATATGCCGACGCTTTCGCGAGCAAGCTCGCTCCCACAGGAAATCTCATTGCCTGAACTGTCCCGTTTTTTGCAGGAGCAATCATGACCCGTCCAAAGAAAGCCGAACCCGCTGCGCACGCCGAGCCGTCGAGAATCCGTGAAGGCCTGCCCTTCCCGCTCGGTGCGACCTGGGATGGTCTGGGGGTGAACTTTGCTCTGTTTTCCGCCAACGCCACCAAGGTCGAGCTGTGCATTTTCGACGATGCCGGCGAGGTCGAACTCGAACGCATCGAGCTGCCGGAATACACCGATGAGATCTACCACGGCTACCTGCCGGATGCGCATCCTGGCTTGATCTACGGCTACCGCGTATATGGTCCTTATGACCCGGCCAATGGTCACCGCTTCAACCACAACAAACTGCTGATCGACCCGTACGCCAAGCAATTGGTTGGTGAGCTGAAATGGTCGGAAGCGCTGTTCGGCTACACCATCGGCCACCCCGACGCCGACCTCAGTTTCGACGAGCGTGACAGCGCGCCATTCGTGCCCAAGTGCAAGGTCATCGACCCGGCGCACACCTGGGGCAACGACCATCGCGTCAGCGTGCCGTGGGACAAGACCATCATCTATGAAACCCACGTGCGCGGCATCAGCATGCGTCACCCGTCGGTGCCGGAAAACCTGCGCGGCACCTTTGGCGGCCTGATGGTCGACGACGTGCTCGAGCACATTCGCAAACTTGGTGTTTCGTCTGTCGAACTGCTGCCGATCCATGCTTTCGTCAACGATCAGCATCTGCTGCAAAAGGGCATGACCAACTATTGGGGATATAACAGCATCGCGTTCTTCGCCCCGGACCCGCGTTATCTGGCCAGTGGCAAGATTGCCGAATTCAAGGAAATGGTCGCGCATCTGCACGATGCCAACCTCGAAGTGATTCTCGACGTGGTCTACAACCACACCGCCGAAGGCAACGAGCAAGGCCCGACCCTGTCGATGCGCGGTATCGACAACGCCTCCTACTACCGCTTGATGCCCGACGACAAGCGCTACTACATCAACGACTCCGGCACCGGTAACACCCTGGACCTGAGTCACCCATGCGTGCTGCAAATGGTCACCGACTCCCTGCGCTACTGGGCCAGTGAGATGCACGTCGATGGTTTCCGCTTCGACCTGGCAACCATTCTTGGCCGTTACCACGATGGTTTCGACGAGCGCCACAGCTTCCTCGTCGCCTGCCGTCAGGACCCGGTGCTGCGTCAGGTGAAAATGATCGCCGAACCTTGGGACTGCGGCCCCGGCGGTTATCAGGTCGGCAACTTTCCGCCGGGCTGGGTTGAGTGGAACGACAAGTTCCGCGACACCGTGCGTGCGTTCTGGAAAGGTGACGACGCTCAGCTTGCCGATTTCGCCAGCCGCATGACCGCTTCCGGCGAGATGTTCAACCAGCGCGGGCGCCGGCCGTATTCGTCGGTGAACTTCATCACCGCCCACGACGGTTTCACCCTCAACGATCTGGTCTCATACAACGACAAGCACAACGAAGCCAACGACGAGAACAACCAGGACGGCAGTAACAACAACCTGTCGTGGAACCACGGCGTCGAAGGTCCGACCGACGATCCGGAAATCAACGCTTTGCGTCATCGGCAGATGCGCAACTTCTTCGCCACCCTGCTGCTGGCCCAAGGCACACCGATGATCGTTGCCGGCGACGAGTTCGCCCGCACCCAGGACGGCAACAACAACGCCTATTGCCAGGACAGCGAAATCGGCTGGGTCAACTGGGACCTGAGCGAGGACGGCAAGGCCCTGCTCAAGTTCGTCAAACGCCTGATCAAACTGCGCCTGACTTATCCGATCCTGCGTCGCGGACGCTTCCTGGTCGGCGAGTACAACGAAGACATCGGCGTCAAGGACGTGACCTGGCTGGCACCGGACGCTACCGAGATGACCACCGAGCACTGGCACGATGCGCACAACCGCTGCCTCGGCATGCTGCTCGACGGTCGCGCGCAGGAAACCGGCATCCGCCGCAAAGGTGCCGACGCGACCCTGTTGCTGGTGGTCAACGCACACCACGACATCGTCAACTTCACCCTGCCGGAAGTGCCGGACGGCGGCTTCTGGACCTGCATGATCGACACCAATCAGCCGTCGATTCGCGGTCAGGAACGCTTTGAATTCGGCCATGAATATTCGGTGACCGGGCGTTCGTTGCTGTTGTTCGAACTGCAACGTGACGAAGAAGATTGATATGGACTTTCAACATTATCTGGCCCGCCGTCCGCCAGATTACGCCGACACCAACGCCCTCGGCCGTTGCCTGCGGGCAATGGTCGAGGCCGGCCTCGACCGCTTGCCGTTGCCCGGCAGCGGTCACACGCTGGAGCGCTTTCAGCGTCTATCGGAAGTCGGTGGACACGATTTAGGCCTGTGCAAACTCTATGAGGGCCACACCGACGCGCTGGCGATCATCGAGCAATTGGGCGGTACGCCAACCCCGGGCAGTACGTGGGGCATGTGGGCCGCCGAACCGCCGCAGGCACGGGTGAAAGTCACGCCGGCCGGGCATATGGTGACGCTGAACGGGCGCAAGGCCTGGTGCTCTGGCGCTGCGGTGCTCAGCCACGCCTTGCTTACCGCATGGGACGCGGACGGTCAGCAGCAATTGGTTGCAGTTGCACTCGATCAACCTGGCGTGACCATCACCGATCAAGGCTGGCAAGCGGTGGGCATGGCAGCCACCGGCAGCGTTGAAGTGCTGTTCGACAGCGCTGAAGCGCAGGCCATTGGCAACCCCGGTGATTACCTGCAACGACCGGGGTTCTGGCAGGGCGGGATCGGTATCGCGGCTTGCTGGTACGGCGCTTCACGGCGGATTGCCGAAGGGCTGCGTCAGCATTGCGCGCAACGCGATGAACCGCACGCCCTCGCCCATCTCGGTGCGACTGACACAGCACTGCAAGCGGCAGCCGATGTGTTGCGCTTCAGCGCGCTGCAAATCGATGCGCAGCCCGAGGCCGACGCTGAATTGCTCGCCCGCCGCGCCCGCGCCGTGGTTGAACAGTCTGCCGAACAGGTGATGCGTGAAGTCGGTCGTGCGTTGGGTGCCGGGCCGTTTTGTCAGGATCGGCATTTCGCCCGGTTGAGTGCCGACCTGCCGGTGTTTCTGCGCCAGAGTCACGCTGAACGCGACCTTGCTGCACTGGGCCAGCAGATTGCTGGTCAGTCCTGCGAGGTCTGGGCGCTATGAAGGACAACCCGATCGTTGGCCAGGGCACTTCATTGCAGCAATGGCAGGCTTCGCGCCGTCTGGCCGAGCTGCCGGCTATCGACATTCTTGACTTGGTACCGCTGGGCTCGCGAGCGGTGATCATCGCGCCGCACCCGGATGACGAAGTGCTCGGTTGCGGCGGCATCATGCAGTTGCTGGCGGCAGCCGGACGGCCGTTGCAGTTGATCTCTGTTACCGATGGCAGCGCCAGTCACCCCGGCTCGCAGCGCTGGACAGTCGAGCGTTTGAGCGTGGTGCGTCCGCAGGAGTCTGCCGAAGCCTTGCGTCGTCTCGGTCTGCCGATGCATAGCCTGAAATGGCTGCGCGGAGGTTTTACCGATACGCAAGTGGCGGCGCAGGAAACCGAGTTGAGCGAATTCATCGCCGGTTATCTGCACGCCAGTGATGTGGTTTTCACTACCTGGCGCCAGGACGGTCACAGCGATCACGAGGCCGTCGGCCGCGCCAGTGTCGAAGCGGCGCGACGCGTTGGTGCGACCTGCCATGAACTTCCGGTCTGGACCTGGCACTGGGCAACCCCGGAAGACGCTTCGGTGCCATGGGAGCGTGCGCGCAAGATTCTCCTTTCACCGACGCACATCGCACGTAAACGCCACGCCGCGCACGCGTTCGCCAGCCAGTTGGAAGGCGACCGCGACGTCGGCCTCGGGCCGGTGCTCGCGCCCTATGTGCTCGATCGTTTGCTGCAACCTTTTGAAGTGGTGTTCCTGTGAGCGTCGATGACCGCTATTTCGACGGCCTGTTCGCGGGCAATGACGACCCATGGGCGTTCCGCCAGCGCTGGTACGAACAGCGCAAGCGCGCGATCACCCTCGCCGCCCTGCCCCGTCCGCGCTACAGGTCGGTGTTCGAACCGGGTTGCGCCAACGGCGAACTGAGTGCAGAGCTGGCTCCGCGCTGCGACCGCCTGTTGTGCTGCGACACGGCGAGCGCGGCGGTGAAGCTGGCGCGTACGCGCTTGAGCGTGTTCGAGCATGCCGAAGTTCGTCAGGGCCGCCTTCCGGCTGACTGGCCCGAGGAAAAATTCGACCTGATCGTATTCAGCGAAATCGGCTACTACCTCGACGAAAAAGATCTGACAGAAATGATTCGCCGGATCAGTGAGTCACTGACCGCCGACGGACAATTGCTGGCCTGCCACTGGCGCCCGCCGATCGAGGGCTGCCCGCTGAATGCACGGCAGGTCCACGATCAGATCCACGATCAATTGGCTTTGCCGCGTCTGGTGCTGCATCAGGAAGCGGATTTCATTCTCGAACTGTGGAGCCGCGAGCCACGCTCGGTGGCGGCCCTGGAGGGCTTGCGTTGATCGGTATTGTGATTCCGGCGCACAACGAAGAGGCGCTGCTTGATGAATGCCTGCGTGCAGCGTTGCGCGCCAGCCAGCATGCACAACTGGGCGGCGAGCCGGTGGAAATACTGGTGGTGCTCGACAGTTGCAGCGATGGCTCGGCGCAGATCGTCAGCGCTTATCCAGTGCTCAGCTTGCAGATCGATGCGCGCAACGTTGGCGAAGCCCGCGCCACCGGTGCGCGCCTGTTGCTCGAGCGCGGTGCCCGCTGGATTGCCTGCACCGACGCCGACAGCCGCGTCGCCGATGACTGGCTGGCGGCGCAACTGGGGCTGGAGGCTGATGCTGTGTGCGGCACGGTCACTGTCGAGCACTGGCACGAATCGATTGATGAGGCGGCGCAGATTCGCTATCACCGCCATTATCAGGCCCGTGAGGGGCATCGACACATTCACGGCGCCAACCTCGGTGTCAGCGCCGAGGCTTATCGTCTGGCCGGCGGTTTCAAGTCGCTGACCTGTGACGAGGATGTGCAACTGGTGCGTGCGCTGGAGCGCAGCGGCGCCAATATCGCCTGGAGTCACCGCCCGCAAGTGCATACCAGCGCCCGTCTCGACAGTCGGGCCAAGGGCGGGTTCGGTGATTTTCTGCGCAATCTGGCACAGCTGGAATAAAAAATTACGGATCAGATTGATCTGTGACGCGACGAATCGGCTGTCTTGAGCAATACTCTGCCTCGCAGTAATCCAAGGGTTGGAGCACTGCACCGTTGCTATTCATTTGCCTTCACGGGCCGCGATCAGCGTTGGCTGCTCACGACTGAGGGCGAGATACCACAAGGACGTCGCACTCATGAAATCGTCATTGCTCAACGAACACGGCCTGCCGGCACAGATCTGGAACAGCGCGCCGCAACTCGACAATATTCCCGTCATCAACACCCACAGCCTGGTACCCGCCGGCGCCCGCGCCGTGGTCATCGCCCCGCATCCGGGCGACGAAGTGGTCACTTGCGGCGGTCTGCTGCAACTGCTCTCCAGCCTTGGGCATCCTCTGCAATTGCTCTCGATTACCGACGGTAGCGCCAGCCACCCCGGCTCGCGCCAGTGGTCGGAACAACGTCTGAGCGTGTTCCGCCCGCAGGAAAGCGTCGAAGCCCTGCGCCGCCTCGGCCTGCCCATGCACAGCCTGAAGTGGGTGCGCGGCGGCTTTACTGACAATGCACTGAGTGATCAGCAAAGCCAGCTCACCGAGTTCATCGGCCGTTACCTGCGACCGGGCGACGTAGTGTTCAGTACCTGGCGCAAGGATGGCCCGCCGGACCATGAAGTGGTTGGCCGGGCCAGTTTCGACGCGGCGCAGAAGGCCGGGGCGACCTACCACGATGTGCCGGTGTGGGCCTGGCACTGGCCGGAGCGCGAGCAGCAAATGATTCCCTGGGAACGCGCGCGCAAGCTGCGTCTCGACACCTGGACAGTCGCGCGCAAGAGCCACGCCACCCACGCTTACGCCAGCCAGCTCAAGGGCGAACCGGCCATCGGCATCGCCCCGCTGCTGCCGCCGGTGCTGCTGGAGCGGATGCGCTTGCCGTATGAAATCGTCTTCTTCTGAACGGCGGAAGCTCACCATACCTGTGGGAGCGAGCCTGCTCGCGAAAGCGGTGTGTCATGTGTCAGATGTATTGAATGTGATGAAGTCTTCGCGAGCAGGCTCGCTCTCACATGAGCCCAGCAGTGAATCATCGGAAGGAACTGCCAACCCCCCAAACCAGTCGCATGAACAGGCATGGCCCAATTCAGAGGAGTGAACGTGTCCAGCGATCCCAAGCGTCAAGCGGTCGACGCGCCAGTCATTCATCGCCTGCGGGTACTCACGGTCAACACCCACAAGGGCTTCACCGCGCTGAATCGGCGGTTCGTTCTACCGGAGCTGCGCGAAGCGATGCGCAGTACCTCGGCCGATCTGGTATTTCTGCAGGAAGTGGTGGGTGAACACGAACGCCATTCCAGCCGTTACAACGACTGGCCGCAGACGTCGCAGTACGAATTCCTCGCCGACAGTATGTGGAGCGATTTTGCCTACGGGCGCAACGCCGTTTACCCCGACGGCCACCACGGCAACGCGCTGCTGTCGAAATACCCGATCCGCGAATATCGCAACCTCGACGTGTCGATCACCGGGCCTGAACGGCGCGGGCTGTTGCACTGCATTCTTGATGTGCCTGGGCATGCCGAGGTGCATGCAATCTGTGTGCATTTGAGTCTGCTGGAAAGCCATCGACAATTGCAGTTGCAACTGCTCTGCCAGTTGCTTGAATCTCTACCCGACGATGCGCCGGTGATCATCGCCGGCGATTTCAATGACTGGCAGTTGCAAGGCAACGCCGCCCTCGCCCGTCGCGATTATCTGCATGAAGCCTTTGAGCGTCACCATGGGCGCCCGGCGAAAACCTATCCCGCGCGGTTTCCCTTGCTGAGGCTTGACCGGATCTACCTGCGCAATGCCAGTAGCCACGATCCAAGGATTCTTGGCAACAAGCCGTGGACCCATCTTTCGGATCACTTGCCGTTAGCAGTTGAAGTACACCTGTAGCTGCGTTTTTGACAGCAATTAAATGACAGGCCTTCCCGGCAACTGACGCTAGGAAAGACCTTTCGTCGGCGGCAAAAAACCGTCAGCCGCCTGCTTCGCAAGCGTTTTTCCATGCAAACAAACACTTAGTTATGTGCAGAAAAACAAACGCTTGCAAAGGCTGATTTAAGCGCGCCATTCATCGTGCATTTTCTTGACGCGCAGGCGTCACTCTTCTTATCTCTACCTTACTACCCCCGGAATCACTACTGGGGCTGACCTTCCGGCACTCGCGAAATCGAGCAGCCGCGGTTCGCCCCGCTCTATTCGGTCGCCCCTCGTTCGGGGTAGGAGAGACGCCAAACACGAGATGACGCATGCGCTTGCAAGGTAGACCTCCATGAAAACTTCACTGACCCCACTCGAACTGAAAATCACCCTTTGCACAGTGTCAGGTTCACTGCTGCTGTGCTCGTCCATGGAGGCGCATGCGGGATCTGCGGCGGACGAACCCGCGTGGTATCAAGCCGACGTACCGGTGCTGACCTTGCCAGTAACCGTGATAACACCCGGACCGCTGCCATTGAGTCAGCAGAGTTCGCGCCTGATCACTGAGGATCTTGCCCCATCTGCCTGGGACGAGCTGTACGGCAAAAGCGCTCGGCAAGCACAGACCGACGCACTTTCATCCGGTTATGCGATGGCCGCTGGCGAGTTCAAAGGTCCGGCCGTGCTCACGTTGAAAAGCGCTAACGGGACTACTCAGACCCTTGGTCTTATAGGTGGCGACAATCAGGTCCAGCTGAATGCCGATGGTGCGCTGACCCGACGTGCCCTCGCCGACCGCAACACTGACAGCCTCAACCTGCAAGGCCAGAGCCTCGGCGCCTATTACAGTCTGGTGGGTGCGCAAGGCTGGCACGTCGACCTGTCGGCCAGCGGCGGTCGGGTCAGCGGCTTCAGTCGCACTGCGCAAGGTAATCGGCAAGTCACCGAAGGCAATGCGATGACCTTTTCCGTCGAAGGCGGTTACCCGATCGGCTTGAGTGAAAACTGGGTGGTCGAGCCGCAGGCACAACTGATCAACCAGCGCATCAGTCTCGACGCTCCGTACGCCGGCTCGGGCAATGCCTCTTCCACCGACCTGACCGCGTGGAGTGGCCGCGTCGGTGCGCGGTTGAAAGGCAGTTATGACTTGAACGGGTTGCCTGTCGAACCCTACGTGCGCACCAACCTTTGGCACACCGTTTACACCGGCAGCACGGTGACGCTCGATCAGGTCGACAAGATCAGCAGCAGCCGCAAGTCTTCAACAGTGGAGTTGGGTTTGGGCCTGGTGGCGCGGGTCACACCGGCGGTAAGCCTGTACATGAGCGCCGACTACAGCAGCGATGTGGATGACAATGACCTGAACGGCATCATCGGCAGCCTTGGAGTGCGGATGCGTTGGTGATCTCCAGACTACCGAAAATCCTGTGGGAGCGGGCTTGCCAGCGATGGCGGCGTGTCAGTCAACAAAAATGCTGAATGTGACGGCCTCATCGCGGGCAAGCCCGCTCCCACAGTTTTACTGTTCCTGGATCAGCCCTGCGGCTTGAGAATCAACACCGCCAACGGCGGAAGATTCAGTTCCAGCGACAACGATTGACCATGACTCGGTACTTCATCGGTCAATGCCCCGCCGCCATTGCCATAGTTGGAGCCGGCGTAAATGTCTGCGTCACTGTTGAACAGCTCGGTCCAGCGCCCGGCAAACGGCACGCCGACCCGATACGACTGGCGCGGTACCGGCGTGAAGTTGGCGACGACCAAAACCGGCGAGCCGTCCTTGCTCCAGCGTAGCCATGCGTAAACGCTGTTGATCGCATCATCGCCAATCAACCACTGGAAGCCTTGCGGCGCGTCGTCCTGATCGTGCAGCGCCGGCTCTTCGCGATACAGCCGGTTGAGATCGCCCACCAGTTTCTGCACGCCTTTGTGCTCGGAGTACTGCAGCAGATACCAATCCAGTTGCTGATCGTGGTTCCACTCGCGCCATTGGCCAAACTCGCAGCCCATGAACAGCAATTTCTTGCCCGGATGCGTCCACATGAAGCTCAGATAGGCGCGCAGGTTGGCGAACTTCTGCCAGCGGTCGCCGGGCATCTTGTCGATCAGCGAGTGCTTGCCGTGCACCACTTCGTCGTGGGAAATCGGCAGGATGAAGCGCTCGGACCAGGCGTAGACCAGGCCAAAGCTCAACTCGTTGTGGTGATGGGCGCGGTACACCGGATCCTGCTGGATGTAGTGCAGCGAATCGTGCATCCAGCCCATGTTCCATTTGTAGGAAAAGCCCAGGCCGCCCTGCTGGGTGCTCTGGCTGACGCCCGGCCATGCGGTGGATTCTTCGGCAATCACCAGCGCACCCGGCGCTTCCAGTTCAACCACGTCGTTCAAATGACGCAGGAAGTCGATAGCCTCCAGGTTCTCGCGACCGCCGTGGCGGTTCGGCACCCATTCGCCAGCCTTGCGCGAATAGTCGCGATACAGCATCGAGGCCACCGCATCGACACGCAGGCCGTCGATATGGAAGTGTTTCAGCCAGTGCAGCGCCGAGGCCAGCATGTAGCCGTGCACTTCAGTACGGCCGAGGTTGTAGATCAGCGTGTCCCAATCCTGATGAAAGCCTTCCAGCGGATTGCCGTACTCGTACAGCGCGGTGCCGTCGAACTGCGCCAGACCGTGGGTATCGGTAGGGAAATGCGCCGGTACCCAGTCGAGAATCACCCCGATGTCGGCCTGGTGACAGGCGTTGACGAACGCGGCGAACTGATCCGGTGTGCCGTAACGCGCGCTCGGCGCGAACTGCGAAAGCAACTGATAACCCCAGGAACCACCGAACGGGTGCTCCATGATCGGCATCAATTCGATGTGGGTGAATCCCAGCTCTTTCACATAAGGAATCAGCCGCTCGGCCAGCTCCGGCCAGGTGTACTGGCGCGCGACTTCGCCGAGATCATCCAGCTCGCACTGCCACGAGCCGGCGTGCAACTCATAGATCGACAAAGGCTTGGAGCGCTGCTGGCGATCCTGACGGGAATTCATCCACTCGTGATCCTGCCAGTCGATTTGCAACGGCGAGGCGACTTTCGAAGCAGTGTCCGGCGGCAGGCTGGTGGCCAGCGCCATCGGGTCGGCCTTGAGCGGCAGAATGCCGTGAGCGCCGAGGATTTCGTACTTGTACAACTCGCCCGCTTGCAGGCGCGGGATGAACAACTCCCACACGCCCGAAGGATGGCGCAGGCGCATCGGGTGACGACGACCGTCCCAGACGTTGAAATCGCCGACCACCGAGACACGGCGGGCATTCGGCGCCCACACGGCAAAGCGCACGCCGTCAACGCCATCAACGGTTTTCAGCTGTGCACCGAGGCAAGCGCTGAGGTCACGGTGATTGCCTTCGGCAAACAGATACAAATCCATTTCCCCGAGCAACTGACCAAAGCTGTACGGATCTTCGGCGACCTGCTCGCCACCAGCCCAGCGCGTGCGCAACAGGTACGGTCGCGCCTGATCGAAATGGCCGACAAACAACCCCGGCGTCTCGGTCATCTCCAGCGGGCCAAGCTCTTCGCCGCTGTCCTTGTCCAGCACCGCCACACTCAGCGCACCCGGCAGATAAGCGCGGATGAACTGCCCGCCAGCGCCATCGCCGTGCGGGCCGAGAATGGAAAACGGGTCCTGATGTTCGGCGCGTACCAAGGCATCAATGTCGCGTGCCGAGGGTAACAATGCTTCCTTTACCACACCCTGTTCCTTGTTCGAGAAACTCATGACTACTCTCCACCAAGATCGGAAAAGGGTTTAAGCCCTGTCAATAATCCATACAAGCCGTGCAATGGCACCGGCAGCCACGTTGGGCGGTTTTCCGCCTCGTAGGCCACTTCATAAGCGGCTTTTTCCAGGCCGAACAACGCCAGCGCGGCGTCGGCACCCTGAGGATCCTGCCAGGCATGCTCAAGACTAGCTGCTGCCTCGCGGTATGCCTGGACAAATGCCTCGCGTGCTTCGCGCAGATAACGCTCGGCGACACGTTTACGCGCCGCTTCGGCTTCGACGCTGTTGTCGACGTTATGCACATTGATGGTCATCGCCGCTGCGTAATCGAACGAACGCAGTACGCCGCTGACATCCTTGTACGGGCTGTGCTTGCCGCGACGCTCACTCAACGGCCGCGCAGGTTCGCCCTCGAAGTCAATCAAGTAGGCATCGCCCTTGATCACCAGTACCTGACCCAGGTGCAAGTCGCCATGCACCCGAATGCGCAAGCCGCCAGTGGCTTTCTTCGCCAGATCCTGCACATGGGCAAGAATGGTTTTCTTCTCGTCGAGCAGGCGCTTGACCAGTTTCTGATCCGCCGCGTTCAACTCGCCTTGATGCTGCTTGAGCAGTTTCAAGGCATGTTCGACCTGGGCGGTGACATCCTTGGCCGTCGCGGCCATGTCCTTGCTCGACGACACTTGCGGCGCAAAGTCGGCGTTCTCGGTTGGCGCAGCGAGCACTTGATGCATCTCGCCCAGACGTTGGCCGAGCATGCCGGCGAAGTCTCTCAGCTCGCCGAGGGCGTTGTAATGCTGCTCCTGCTCGGACATGGCGTCGGCCAGTTCATCGCGCAGCGCCCGTTCCAGGTTGTTCTGCGTCCATTCCCACGCATCGCCCTGATTGCTCAGATAGCCCTGGGCGATCATCAGCAAGTTGTCTTCACCCTGCGCGTCGCGGCGAATCACCGAACCCAGCAGTGGCGAGATATTGGCAAACCCGGCCTCGGTCAGGTAAGCGCTCATCTCCAGTTCCGGGTGTACGCCAGAAGCCACTTTGCGTATCAGCTTAAGCACCAGGCTGTTGCCGACAACCACGGAGCTGTTCGATTGCTCGGCCGACAGGTAGCGCACATCCGACTCGGCGCCGAGGCCGAGCTTTTCCAGATGATCTGTCTGTTCGAAGCGGATTTCGCCTTCGATCGACTCCAGTACGGTGTCGTTCTGCATGCCTTGCAGAACGGCGCGGACGAAGGTTTCCAGACTGAACGCATCGGTAATCAGGCCGACCTGACGCACACGGCGTACACGCGATAGCGCCAATTGCTGCGGCAACGGCGGGCCGACATGGTCTTCGCCAATGAAGCCGAACGGCAGTTGATAACGGTTGGTCTGGCCACCGCTGGTGACTTCGATTTCGCTGAGCAGCACTGGATGCTGGACGTCGCCGAAACGCACGCCATAAGCCAGATTGACCTTCTCGATCGCCGCGTCCTTGCCGGCGAACCAGCGACGGTTCTGCAGCCAGCTCGGCAGAATGCTTTGCTCCAGCGTGTTGCGCGACGGCGCTTCGAGCAGCTCTTCCATGCGTTTTTTCAGTACCAGCGTGGTGAAGTCCGGCAGGCTCTGCGCCGGTTCGACGTGCCAGCTCGGCATCTGGTTTTCCGCCGCGAGTGCGAACCAATAGAAGCCATAAGGCGCCAGGGTCAGAAGGAAATTCAACTGACCGATCGGCGGGAACGCGTTACCGCCGAGCATTTCCACCGGCACCATGCCGACGTACGCCGACAGATCCAGCTCCACTGCTTGCGCACTGCGCGAGACGTTGGCCACGCACAGAATGATTTCGTGCTTGCCGTCGGCATCGGTGTAGTCGCGGGTGTAAGCCAGCACGCGACGGTTGGCCGGCGAGAGCATTTTCAACGTGCCACGGCCGAACGCTTTCGATTGCTTGCGCACGGCCAGCAGGCGCCGCGTCCAGTTCAACAGCGAATGCGGATCGCCGGACTGGGTTTCGACGTTGACCGACTGATAGCCATACTGCGGGTCCATAATCGGCGGCAGTACCAGACTGGCCGGATCGGCGCGGGAGAAACCGCCGTTGCGGTCGATCGACCACTGCATCGGCGTACGCACGCCGTCGCGGTCGCCGAGGTAGATATTGTCGCCCATGCCGATTTCGTCGCCGTAATACAGGGTCGGCGTGCCGGGCATCGACAGCAGCAGGCTGTTGAGCAGTTCGATGCGGCGGCGGTCGCGTTCCATCAACGGTGCGAGACGACGGCGAATACCGAGGTTGATCCGCGCGCGACGGTCAGCCGCGTAGTAATTCCACAGGTAATCGCGCTCACGGTCGGTGACCATTTCCAAGGTCAGCTCATCGTGGTTGCGCAGAAAAATCGCCCACTGGCAATTCGCCGGGATTTCCGGGGTCTGCCGGAGAATGTCAGTAATCGGGAAGCGATCTTCCTGCGCCAGCGCCATGTACATGCGCGGCATCAGCGGGAAATGGAAGGCCATGTGGCATTCATCACCATTGACCCCTGCGGCATCGGTATCGCCGAAATACAGCTGTGTGTCTTCCGGCCACTGATTGGCTTCGGCCAGCAGCATCCGGTCGGGGTAGTTGGCGTCGATCTCGGCACGGATCTGCTTGAGGACGTCGTGGGTCTCGGGCAGGTTTTCGTTGTTGGTGCCGTCGCGCTCGATCAGGTACGGAATCGCGTCAAGGCGCAGGCCGTCGATGCCCATGTCCAGCCAGTAGCGCATCACCGACAATACGGCTTTCATCACTTGCGGGTTATCGAAGTTCAGATCCGGCTGGTGCGAATAGAAGCGGTGCCAGAAGTATTGGCCGGCGACCGGGTCCCAGGTCCAGTTGGACTTTTCGGTGTCGAGGAAGATGATCCGCGTGCCGTCGTATTTCTGGTCGTCATCGGACCAGACGTAGAAATCCCGCGCCGCCGAACCCGGCTTGGCTTTACGCGCACGCTGGAACCACGGGTGCTGGTCGGATGTGTGGTTGATGACCAGTTCGGTAATCACCCGCAGACCGCGCTTGTGCGCTTCGGCAATGAAGCGCTTGGCGTCGGCCATGGTCCCGTAGTCGCTGTGCACGCCACGGTACTCGGCGATGTCGTAACCGTCGTCGCGGCGTGGCGAGGGATAGAACGGCAGTAGCCAGATGGTGTTGACGCCGAGGTCGGCAATGTAATCGAGTTTGGCGATAAGCCCGGGAAAGTCGCCGATCCCGTCATTGTTGGAGTCGAAAAACGATTTGACGTGAACCTGATAGATCACCGCGTCCTTGTACCAGAGCGGGTCTTTGATGAAGGCGGCTGCCTTGGGTTTCTTCGCCATGTGGAACTCCTGTTGAATACTTTATGGGCGTCCCACGACGATCGTTCCCACGCTCTGCGTGGGAATGCCGCCATGGACGCTCTGCGTCCGCTTTGGGACGCGGAGCGTCCCGGGATGCATTCCCACGCAGAGCGTGGGAACGATCATTACGTGGCGCTGATCCGCCAAATCCCGAACGGCTGATACGCCGGGTCAATACGCATGAACTGATATTTGCCGTGCCAGTCCCAGCGATGGCCGTTCATCAAATCTTCGCCATGGGTGGTGGCATCGTCCGGCAGGCCCATTTCCCACAGCGGCAATTCGAAATTCGCTTCCTGCACGTTATGCGGATCAAGACTGACCGCGACCAGGATGAAATTGCTGCCATCGGCGCTGCGCTTGCCGAAGTACAGAATGTTGTCGTTCCAGGCGTTGTAGATTTTCAGCCCCAGATGCGTGTGCAGCGCCGGGTTCTGCCGGCGGATGCGGTTGAGCTGAGCGATCTCGGCAATGATGTTGCCGGGCGCGGTGAAATCGCGGACACGGATCTCGTATTTCTCCGAATCCAGGTATTCCTCTTTGCCCGGCACCGGCGCCGATTCGCACAATTCGAAACCGGAATACATGCCCCACAGCCCCGAGCCCATAGTCGCCAGCGCCGCGCGGATGAGGAAACCGGGACGCCCCGACTCATGCAAGAACGCCGGGTTGATGTCCGGGGTATTGACGAAGAAATTCGGCCGGTAGCATTCGCGCCACGGCGACTGATTCAGCTCGGTGAAGTATTCCGCCAGCTCGGCCTTGGTATTGCGCCAGGTGAAATAGGTGTAGCTCTGCGAATACCCGACCTTGCCCAGACGCGCCATCATCGCCGGCGTGGTGAAGGCCTCGGCGAGGAAGATCACTTCCGGATACAGCGTGCGCACATCGGCGATCAGCCATTGCCAGAACGGCAGCGGTTTGGTGTGCGGGTTGTCAACGCGGAAGATTTTCACGCCTTCCTTGACCCAGCCGACGACGATGTCGCGCAACTCGACCCACAGGCTCGGAATCGCATCCGGCGCATAGAAGTCGACGTTGACGATGTCCTGATACTTTTTAGGCGGATTTTCGGCGTATTTGATCGTGCCGTCCGGGCGCCAGTTGAACCAGCCCGGATGCTCTTTGAGCCACGGATGATCCTGGGAACACTGGATGGCGAAATCGAGAGCGATTTCCAGGCCATGGTCGGCGGCGGCAGCCACCAAACGGCGGAAATCTTCACGGGTGCCGAGTTGCGAATGTATCGCCTCGTGACCACCCTCCTCGCTGCCGATCGCGTACGGGCTGCCGGGATCGTCCGGGCCGGCAGTCAGGGAATTGTTGCGGCCCTTGCGGTGGGCGCGGCCGATCGGGTGAATCGGCGTGAAGTACAACACGTCGAAGCCCATGTCCTGAATCATCGGCAGACGCGAGTGCACGTCGTTGAAAGTGCCGTGACGCTGGGGATCGTCGGTGATCGAGCGCGGAAACAGCTCGTACCAACTGGCGAACTCGGCGAGTTCGCGCTCGACGTCCATGGGGAATTCGGCGCTGATGCTCAGATAGGCACGGTGATCGGCCTGAGCCATCAGTTCTGCACTGCGCGAGTGCAGAAACAGCGCAACCTGCTCGGTTTCGAGCAGGCCGGACAATTCATGGTGCAGCGCGGCAAGCTGCTCGCTGAGCTGCCCTTCGCTGCGTTCGGCGGCCTGTTGCACCATCGTGCGGCCTTCCTGCAACTCCAGAGAAACCGGCACCGCCGCGCTGTGCTTCTTTTCCAGTTCGTATTGGAAGCTGGCGAAATGGTCGATCCACGCTTCGATACAATAGAGGTAGCGACCCTGCTCCTCAGGGCGGAACTGGCCTTGCCAGGTGTTGTTGCCCTGATCGGACATGACCTCGGTCTGCCAGGTTTCCTGGCCTTCTTCGCGCCAGCGGATGCGTACGGCGAGCTTGTCATGGCCGTCGGCAAACACTTTGCTGGTCACCACCACTTCGCGCCCGACAATCGACTTGACGGCAAACTGGCCGCCGTCGAGGGTCGGCATGGTGTTTTCGATGACGATACGTGGCAGCAGCAACGCCTGCGACAGCGGCATGTGCGGGTTGTAACTCAGCTCTGAAGGTCTTTCAGCAGTCATTGAGCATCTCTCCTTAACGCCCCAAGGACGCTCTTGTGCCGGAACAGTATTCGCGACAAAGCGCCGGCCCTGTCATGAACTCACTTAGGTTCCGAGCAACCGGCGCGGGGAAAAGTTCAGATGAAATTAACAAGACAAATCTGCGGATCGAATTTGTCGTGGCCGGGTCAACTCACTTAAGCACGTCCCACGCCATGTGCCATACGGAGGTCACCTGATGAGCATCCCGATCCCGGCGGAAACGCCCGATCCGAACATCGACAAACCCACCCTGCCGGACACCGAGCCGCCACCAGTGCCCGAGCAAGAGCCACCAGGCACCACGCCACCGCCGAAAGAAGAGCCACCGAGCACGATGCCGCCGGTGATCGTCTGACCCTTGCCCCCTGATCGTCCCCATGCTCCGCGTCTGATCTGATCGTCCCCACGCGCAGCAAAGGAATGCAGCCCGGGACGCTCTGCGTCCCATCCAGAGCCGAACGCGGAGCGTCCGTTGAAGCATTCCCACGCGGAGCGTGGGAACGATCATCAGCCGGCGAGGAGTCAGAGGTGGTCATTCTTGTCGACATCCTTTTCGAACACCCTCACCACGTACGGCATCACACTGAAGATCGCCAGTGCCAGAATGGTACTGAGCAATGCCGTCGCCTCCTTGCCCAGCCCCGCCGCCACGCCGATCGCTGCCGTCATCCATAGACCCGCCGCCGTGGTCAGGCCTTTGACATGGGCCTCGTCGCCCTGCTGATTTTTCAGAATGGTCCCGGCACCGAGAAAGCCGATCCCGGCAATCACGCCCTGCAAGACCCGACTCATCGCATCGGATTCTGCGCCCGAGGTCTGCGGCACCAATACGAATAGCGCAGCACCCAATGCCACCAGCATGTGCGTGCGCACGCCCGCTGCCTTGCCTTTATGCTCGCGCTCGAAACCGAGTATTCCGCCGAGAATCGCCGCCATCAGCAGACGTACGGTGATTCGGGTCATCTGCGAGGCGTCGCCGATGTCGGCAAATTCGGCTTGCATCGTGGCCCACACTTCATCCCACCAGTCTTCCATCGTGCCTCCCTTGTTATTGGTTAGATAAACGATGGACAACAGCGACCATTAATCGGTTGCGCAGAACGATCGGCGCGCTGCGCTTCCTAATATGCAGACCTCCCTGGAACAAGGACTGCCGCCATGCCCGTTCGAATCGATGAATCCAACCCCGAACAGAAAGTGTGTTTTTTCACCGTCGAGCATGGTGAGGAAATTCGCATCTGCGACACCCTTGAAGTCCTGACCGACAGTGACAAAGCCATGTCGTTCGTGGAAATCGAAGGCAAGCGCACCTACATCACCGAGGCAGAAGCCGACGCCCTGACCGTTGCCGGTGCGAAAGACGGGCGCAAACATCTGAAGGCCGATGACAGTGATTCGGTGGTTTGATTGACCTCGATCAACACCCGACGCAGACGCCTGCAATAGGCGTTTGCGCCTTGCCTGGCAGGTTGCTTCAAGTTATCGCAGGCATTGCGTCAAACCTCATCTGATCCGCTTTTTATTGCCAAACCTGAGTCTGTTCTGCAAACAGATCGGCGCTCATAGTGCATCGGCCTGATGGAGGCTGATGAGCGAACGAACATGAGCGAGCAAATCCCCGTCCGAACCGTAGAAGCATCGCCAACGATAAAAAGCGTACCCGCGCGCCCACTGAAAGCGACCGCCGGATCCACCGACAAGCAGATCCACACCCGCAGTTTCACCGGCCTGTTCCGCAACCTGCGTATGAGCGGTGCCGGACTTCTGTTTGTGCTGTTCTTCGGCACCGTGTGGCTGAACTGGGGCGGTCGGCAGGCGGTGCTGTGGGATCTGGCGGAAAGCAAATTCCACATCTTCGGCGCGACGTTCTGGCCGCAGGATTTCATTCTGCTCTCGGCGCTGTTGATCATTGCCGCGTTCGGACTCTTCGCCATCACCGTGTTTGCCGGTCGCGTCTGGTGCGGTTACACCTGCCCGCAGAGTTCGTGGACGTGGATCTTCATGTGGTGCGAGAAGATCACCGAAGGCGAGCGCAACCAGCGCATCAAACTGCAAGCGGCGCCATGGAGCCTGAACAAACTGGCGCGGCGTGCCGCCAAGCACACGCTGTGGCTGGCAATCAGCGTGATCACCGGCCTGACCTTCGTCGGCTATTTCACCCCGATCCGGCCGCTGGCCGAAGAGCTGCTGACCCTGCAGATCGGTGGCGTCAGTCTGTTCTGGGTGCTGTTCTTCGCCGCCGCCACCTACATCAACGCCGGTTGGCTGCGTGAGGCAGTGTGCATGCACATGTGCCCGTATGCGCGGTTCCAGAGTGTGATGTTCGACAAGGACACGCTGACCATTGCCTACGACGCCGGCCGCGGCGAAAACCGGGGTCCGCGCAAGCGTGACGTGCGCCCGGTCGAAGCCGGCCTGGGTGATTGCATCGACTGCCAGTTGTGCGTGCAGGTCTGCCCGACCGGCATCGACATCCGCGATGGCTTGCAAATGGAATGCATCGGCTGCGCAGCATGCATCGACGCCTGCGATTCGATCATGGACAAAATGCATTACCCGCGCGGCCTGATCCGCTACAGTTCCGAGCGCGAATTGCAGGGCGGCAAGACCCATCTGCTGCGTCCGCGTTTGATTGGCTACACGGCGGTGTTGTTGGTGATGATCGGCGCGTTGGCGCTGGCATTGGTCGAGCGGCCAATGGTGTCGCTGGACGTGACCAAGGATCGCGGGTTGTTTCGTGAGAACGCTCAGGGGCAGATCGAGAATATTTATTCGCTGAAAGTGATCAACAAGACTCAACAGCGGCAGGAGTACCGGTTGAGTCTGGTTGATGGCGACGGATTTGAGTTGCAAGGCAAAACGGCATTGAGCCTGGCGCCCGGGGAGATTGTCGATGTGCCGGTGTCGGTGGCGATGACCACCGAGCGCCCGGCGAGCAGTTCGCAGACGTTGAGTTTCAGGATTGAAGACAGTGACGAGCCGCAGGTATACAGCGTGGCGAACAGCCGGTTTGTGGCGCCGATGAATCGTTGAGGAGCTGGCACTGCTGCCCTCACCCCAGCCCTCTCCCGGAGGGAGAGGGAGCCGACCGAGGTGTCTGTCGCTATGCATCGACCTGAAAGACCGAGTCGATTATGGATTCGGCAAAGCAGTGTCAGGTCGGCATATTTCATCAGCATCCCCCAATCAGTCCCCTCTCCCTTTGGGAGAGGGTTAGGGTGAGGGCTTCTTCCCTGACACCCCACAAAATCAAGTCCACCAAGGCCCACCGATGAAACGCTACGAAAAATTCGCCGACGACATCGCTGAACTGATCCGCTCCGGCGTCCTCGGGCCTGGCCAGCGGGTACCGTCGGTGCGCTATGCCAGCCAGGCTTACGGGGTCAGCCCGTCGACCGTGTTCCAGGCCTATTACCTGCTCGAACGCCGCGGCCTGATCCGCGCCCGGCCGCGCTCCGGTTACTTCGTCAACGCCCATACACCGAGCACATTTTCCGAGCCGGTGATTAGCAGTCAGGTCAACGAATCCACCGAGGTTGACGTCAGCGAACTGGTGTTCTCGGTACTCGATTCGATCAAAGACCCCAACACCGTGCCCTTCGGCTCGGCCTTCCCCAGCCCGACGCTGTTCCCGCTGCAACGCCTGTCGCGCTCCCTGGCCAGCGCCGCGCGGGAGATGGATCCGCGCATGGTCGTCACCGATATGTCCCCGGGCAACCCGCAACTGCGCCGGCAGATTGCCCTGCGCTACATGGTCGGCGGGCTGATGCTGCCGATGGAAGAGCTACTGATCACCAACGGCGCTCTCGAAGCGCTGAACCTGTGCCTGCAAGCAGTGACCGAGCCCGGCGATCTGGTGGCCATCGAGGCCCCGGCGTTTTATGCCTGCCTGCAAGTGCTGGAGCGCCTGAAGCTCAAAGCCGTGGAAATCCCCGTGCACCCGCGTGACGGCATCGACCTCGGCGTGCTCGCGCAAACTCTGGAACGCCATCCGATCAAGGCCTGCTGGTGCATGACCAGTTTCCAGAACCCGATGGGCGCGACCGTGCCCGAGGCGAAGAAACAGGAACTGGTCGAACTGCTGCGTCAGCATCAGGTGCCGCTGATCGAGGACGACGTCTACGCCGAGCTTTATTACGGGCAACAGGCGCCAAAACCGGCCAAGGCTTTTGATACTGAAGGATTGGTCATGCATTGCGGCTCGTTCGCCAAAAGTCTCGCGCCCGGTTATCGCATCGGCTGGGTGGCGGCCGGGCGTTTCGCGCAGAAGATCGAGCGACTGAAGCTGATGACCTCGCTGTGCGCTTCGATGCCGGCGCAAGCGGCGATTGCCGATTATCTGCAACACGGCGGCTACGATCGGCATCTGCGCAAACTGCGTTATGCCCTGGAAGAACAGCAGAGCGCGATGCTCGCGGCGATTGCTCGGTATTTTCCGGCGCAGACCCGCGTCAGCCAGCCGGCGGGCGGCTACTTTCTATGGCTGGAATTGCCGGAGCAGATGGATTCGCTGAAGCTGTTTCAAATGGCATTGGCGCAAGGCATCAGCATCGCGCCGGGGCCGATATTCTCGCCGACCCAGCGTTTCAGAAATTGCATTCGCTTGAATTACGGCAGCCCGTGGACCGAGGAATCGGAAAAGGCCATGGAGACGTTGGGGCGGATTGTGCGGTCGTTCTGATGATTCTGTGCTGTTTGCACCGGCCTCATCGCTGGCAAGCCAGCTCCCACATGTATCTTCTACATATACAGAATCTGATGAGGCCGCAGAACCTGTGGGAGCTGGCTTGCCAGCGATGAGGGCCGCACTTTTAGCGAAAATCTTTCGGCCCTACCGCCCACCCCCCAAATCAACAAACGTCCCGGTCGCATACGATGCCTTGTCCGACAACAACCAGACAATCGCTTCCGCCACTTCATCCGGCCGCCCGCCCCGGGCCATGGGAATCGCCGATTCGAGCTTGCTGACCCGATCCGGGTCGCCGCTCAGGGCATGGAAGTCGGTGTAGATGTAACCCGGACGCACGGCATTGACGCGAATGCCCTCGCCCGCCACTTCTTTCGACAGACCGATAGTGAAGGTGTCGAGCGCGCCTTTGGATGCGGCGTAATCAACGTACTCATTCGGCGAACCGAGGCGTGCCGCGACCGAGGAGACGTTGACGATGCTGCCGCCCTGCCCGCCGTGTTTGGGCGACATGCGCAGGATCGCGTGCTTGGCGCAGAGGATCGGCGCCAGCACGTTGGTTTTCATGATTTTGAGGATGCGGAATTCGGACATTTCATCGACCCGCGACTTCTGCCCGACGGTGCCGGCGTTGTTGACCAGCGCAGTAACCCGGCCCAGTTCGGTGTCGACGCGCTGAAACATCGCGATCACTTCGTCTTCGATGCTGACATCGGCGCGAACCGCGATGGCCTGGGCGCCCAAGGCGCGAACCTGCTCGAGTACGCTGTGTGCGGCCTGTTCATCCGACTGATAGTTGATGCAGATCCGGTAGCCCTGTTCGGCTGCCAACAATGCCGTAGCCGCGCCGATTCCACGCCCGCCACCGGTGATGACAATGACTTTATCCATGCTGGCCTTCCCCCACGTGCACACGTAACAGTCGGGGGAAGAATAACTGCGATTGGCGGGTTTTGCATGTGGCGCCTATTCGGGCGCCTTCGCTAGCAAGCTCGCTCCCACAGGGTCTCTCAGACCACCGCCAGCCGTTGCCCACGCACGATGTCCTGCATGAAGCGCTCCGCCGGCATCGGGTGGCCAAGCAGATAGCCCTGCAGCGAATCACAGCCCAGTTTGGTGAGGAAATCCTGTTGCGCGCCGGTCTCGACACCCTCGGCGACAATCCGCAGATCCAGGGCCTGCCCCAGCGCAACAATCGCCGAGACGATCGCCGCATCATCGCTGTCGTGCTCCAGATCACGGACGAAACCACGGTCGATCTTCAGCTCATTGGCCGGCAGGCGCTTGAGGTACATCAGGCTGGAATAACCGGTGCCGAAGTCGTCGATCGACAGGTCGACGCCCATGTCCGACAGCTCTTGCAGCACGGTCATGCTCGCATCGGCGTCGCTCATGGCCGTGGTTTCAGTGATTTCCAGGGTCAGGCTGTTGGCCGGCAAATGGTGGGTCGCCAGCGCCTTGGCCACGCTTTGCACCAGCCCGGCATGACAAAACTGCAAGGCAGAGAGGTTTACGGCAATGCGCCAGTCGGTGTAACCGAGCACGTACCATTCGCGCATCTGCCGGCAGGCTTCGTTGAGCACCCATTCGCCCATCGGAATGATCAGCCCGGTTTTTTCCGCCAGATCGATGAACTTGTCCGGCATCAGCATGCCGTGCAGCGGATGCTTCCAACGCAGCAGTGCTTCGGCACCGACCGGACGGCCATTGGCGGCGTCGAATTTGGGTTGGTAATGCAGGCAGAACTGGTTGTGCTCGATGGCCGCGCGCAGGTCCTGCAACAGTTGCAATTGTTTGCGCGCGTTGGTGTTCATCGATGCATCGAAGAAGCTGTAGCCATTTTTGCCGCCGCCCTTGGCGTGGTACATCGCGGCGTCGGCGTTCATCAGCAGTTCCTGGGCGTTGGCGCCGTTGCCCGGATACAGGGCAATGCCGACGCTGGCGGAAATCTGCAGATCATGCTCGGCGACGCGGAACGTGCGACCGATCAGGCCGACCTGACGCGCGGCCAGGCTCAAGGCGTCGTTGGGCTCGCTCAAGCGCACCAGCAGCACGAACTCATCGCCACCGATTCGAGCCAGGGTGTCCTGGCTGCGCAAGTCTTCACGCAGACGCGCGCCGACCTCGCGCAGCAATTGGTCGCCCATGTGATGGCCGAATGCGTCGTTGACCGGTTTGAAGCCGTCGAGGTCGATGAACATCAAGGCGAAGCAGCCGCCCTGCTCTTCAACTTTTCTGATCGCCTGATTGATGCGGTCGTCGAGCAACATGCGATTGGGCAGACTGGTCAGCGGATCGTGCAAGGCCAATTGGGTGAGTTCGCGATTGGCCACCGTCAGCGAGTGCGCCAGATCAGCGGTGCGCGCTTCGAGGCGGGCGTCGAGGATCGAGGTCAACAGGGCAATCGACAGCACCGCCAGCGTGGTGACCACGACCAGGCTGTCGAGGCCGTTGCCCTTCAAGCCATTGAGTGTCGCGCCGCAGAAACTGCCGTCAGGAAATTGCGCCGCCGCCATGCCGGTGTAGTGCATGCCGACAATTGCCACGCCCATGATCACCGCCGCGCCGGCACGAATCAGCCGCACATAGGGCGAATGCTGGCGCAGGCGAAAGGCAATCCACAACGCCGCTGCCGAGGCGCCGACGGCAATCAGCAGGGAGGCGCTGAACAGGGTCGGGTCGTAATCGATGCCCGGGGTCATGCGCAGCGCGGCCATACCGGTGTAATGCATGGCGCTGATGCCCGCCCCCATGATCAGCGCACCGAAGGCCAGTTGCGCCAGGGGCAGCTTCGGTTGGCTGACCAGCCACAACGCAAAACCGCAGGACAGCACCGCGATCAGCAGCGACAGCGCAGTCAGGGTGAAGTCATAGCCCAGGTCGATCGGCAATTTGAAGGCGAGCATGCCGATGAAGTGCATCGACCAGACGCCAACGCCCATCGCCAACGCCCCGCCCGCCGTCCAGAAATGCACGGCCCGGCCTTTCGCCGTGGCGATGCGCCCAGTCAGGTCGAGTGCCGTGTAGGAAGCCAGAATGGCCACGCACAACGAAATGAAAACCAGGGTGAAGGAGTAGCTGCCGATGAGCATGGACGTTCTCGTGACAAGCCGAAACCGTACTGCTTCCATTCTCGGTCGGGCAAATGCGGCGATTGTACTGATTGCGCGAAATAACGCACTGACAAAGTAACCAAATTGCCATCAAGCCGATGAAACGCTTGTTCGATCGTCCTACAAGGCTCTGCGGTGGGCTTTAACCTAAGCTGAACTGGTTGATGACGATCGTTCCCACGCTCTGCGTGGGAATGCAGCCGGGGACGCTCCGCGTCTCTTTCAAAGCTGAACGCGGAGCGTCCGGTGAGGCATTACCACGCAGAGCGTGGGAATGATCATCGGGTGTTGTCGCTGACATCCAGTTGGCCGTCCCAGCCGCCGCCCAGTGCGGCGATCAGTTGCACGCTGGCAATCAATCGACTCTGCAGAATATTCAGCACACTACGTTCGTTATTCAGCGCCGTGGCCTGCACCACTACCACATCGATATAGGCAATCAGCCCGGCCTTGTACTGGTTTTCCGTCAGGCGCAGGGAATCGCGGGCGGCATCCAGCGCTTCCTGGCGCACCGCCGCTTCGTCTTCATACACCTTAAGCTGGACCAGGTAGTTTTCCACCTCGCGGAAACCGTCGAGGACGGTCTGCCGGTAGCGCGCGACGGTTTCGTCATAGGCCGCCTCGCTGCGGTCAACCTCGGCCGAACGAATGCCGCCGTCGAACAGCGGCAGAGAAAGCTGCGGGCCGACCGACCAGAAACGGTTCGGCAGGCTGATCAGGTTTTTCGAGGTACTGCTGCTGTAGCCGCCGCTCAGGCTCAGGGTCAGGTCCGGGTAATACGCGGCTTTCGCCACGCCGATGTTGGCATTGGCGGCAATCACCGAGCGTTCGGCCGAAGCGATGTCAGGACGGCGTTCCAGCAGTTGTGAAGGCAAGCTCAGCGGTACCTGCGGCAGATTCGGGATGCTCTGGCTTTCGGCAATGCTGAAGTTGGCCGGTGCTTCGCCGGTCAGTACGGCAATAGCGTTTTCAAACTGTGCGCGCTGCCAGATCAGATCGACCAGATCGGCCTGGGTACTTTTCAATTGGGTTTGCGCCTGCGCCACCGCATCGCGCCCGGAAACCCCGGCGCGGTACTGGTTCTGGGTCATTTTCAGCGAGCGTTCATAAGCGGCAACGGTGGCCTCGAGCAGACGCTTCTGCTGATCGATGACGCGCAGTTGCAGGTAGTTCTGCACCAGTTCCGATTGCTGACTCAGACGCATCGCTGCCAGATCGGCAAAGCTCGCCTGGGCGTTGGCCTCGTCGGCCTCCAGGCCACGGCGCAGCTTGCCCCAGACGTCGGCTTCCCAACTGACGCCCAACTGCGCGTTATAAGTGTCGCGGATGCCGCTTGAGGAACTGCTCAGGCTCGAACTGCTGCTACCGGTGCCCTGGCTCGAGCGGGTCTTGCCCAGACTCAGGTCGACGCTCGGGTAAAACGCCCCGCGTGCACTGCGCACCAAAGCCTGCGCCTGACGAAACTGCGCTTCAGACTGGGCGACGGTCTGGTTGGAGCTGTTGAGTTTTTCGATCAAGGCGTTGAGCTGTTGGTCGCCGTACAACTCCCACCAGGCGCCACGGGCCAGCGAGTCGCTGGGATTGGCCTGACGCCAGCCCTCGACTTCCTTGAACTGAGCGATTTCGGCAGTTTGCGGCCGCTGGTAGTCCGGGCCGACTGCGCAAGCGCTGAGCAGCGCCATGCACAGTGACAGGCTCAACAGGCGCGAGCCGCGGACGGTGGCCAATTGGAGAAGCGAACGGTCAGTCATAGCGGAGTTTCCAGAGCGGCATCAGTGCGCACGCCACGCCATTTATTGAAACGATGGCGCAGCTTGTCGAGATAAAGGTAAACCACCGGGGTGGTGTAAAGGGTCAGGACCTGGCTGAACACCAGGCCGCCAATGATGGTCAGGCCCAGCGGCTGGCGCATTTCCGCACCCTCGGCACGGCCGAGCAGCAACGGCAAGGCGCCGAGTATCGCGGCCAGCGTGGTCATCAGAATCGGTCGCAGGCGTTGCAGGCAGGCGCTGCGGATCGACTCCAGCGGCGACAGGCCCTGATGACGCTCCAATTGCAGCGCCAGATCGATCATCAGAATGGCGTTCTTTTTCACCACGCCGATCAGCAGGAATATCCCCAGCAGGGAAATCAGGCTGAACTCGCCCCCCAGTGCATAGATCGACAGCAACGCGCCAACCCCGGCCGAGGGCAAGGTCGAAAGAATGGTCAGCGGGTGGATGTAGCTTTCATACAGCACGCCGAGCACCAGATACACGGCCAGCAACGCACCGAGGATCATGAACGGCTGGCTCTTCTGCGTGGCCGCGAAGGCGTCAGCGGTGCCGGCCATTTTCGCGATCACATCCTCCGGCAGGCCGACCTTGGCGATCGCCCGTTCAATGGCGGCACTGCCCTGCTCTACGGTCACGCCTTCGGCCATGTCAAAGGAAATGCTTTCGGACGCGAACTGGCCTTCATGGCTGACGCGGTCGTTCTCCAGGCTGTTTTCGTAATGGGCGAACGTCGACAGCGGCACGCGCGCACCGTCAGCGGTAATCACCTCGACCTGCTTGAGCGTCACCGGATCCTGGGCGTATTTCGGATTGACCTCCATCACCACCTGGTACTGGTTGAGGCTGTCGTAGATCGTCGAAATCTGCCGCTGGCTGTAGGCGTTATTGAGCACGGCGGTGACCATGTTCATGTCGACCCCCAGGCGCTTGGCCTGATCCCGGTCGACAATCAGCGTCACCTGTTGCGCCCCGGCACCTTCGCGGGCATCGATGGCGGTCAGCTCGGGCAAGGCACGCAACGCGGTGACCACTTTCGGGAACCATTTGCGCAGCTCGGCGAGGTCGCCGCTTTGCAGAATGTAGGTGTATTGCGAACTGGTCTGCTCGCGACCGCCGCCAAACTGCAGATCCTGGTCGGCCATCAGCATCAACTGCGCCCCGGGCACCTTGGGCATTTCCTTGCGCAGGCGTTCGATGACCTTCTGCGCTGAAAGCTGGCGCTCCTTGATCGGCTTCAGGCGCACGATCATGAAGGCGTTGTTGGTGCCGTTGTTGCCGCCAATGAACCCGGCCACGCTTTCCACCGCTTCATCCTTGAGCACGGCGCGGCGGAAGGTTTCCATTTTTGGCTGCATGACGTTGAAGGACAGACCATCGTCGCCTCGCACGAAACCGATCAACTGGCCGGTGTCCTGCTGCGGCAGGAAGGTTTTCGGCACCACCACATAAAGCGCAATGTTGACACCAACGGTGAGCAGCAGACTGAACAAGGTAAGACGTCGATGACGCAATACCCAGTCGAGGCTGGTGGCGTATTTGCCGACCATCCAGTCATTGGTCTTGTGGCTCCAGCGCTGCAAGCGGTTTTCCTGGCCTGGGGTGTGCGGCTTGAGCCAGCGCGCGCAGAGCATCGGTGTCAGCGTCAGGGAAACCACCAGCGACACCACGATTGCCGCCGCCAGGGTGATGGAAAATTCGCGAAACAAGCTCTCGACCAGCCCGCCCATGAACAGGATCGACAGGAACACCGCCACCAGCGAGACGTTCATCGACAGCAGGGTAAAGCCGACTTCCTTGGCCCCGAGGTACGCGGCCTGCATCGGCTTGACGCCTTCGTCGATGTGCCGGGAGATGTTTTCCAGCACCACGATGGCGTCGTCCACCACCAGACCTGTGGCGAGAATCAGCGCCATCAGCGACAGGTTGTTCAGCGAGAACCCGTACAGATACATCACCGCGAAAGTACCGACCAGCGACACCGGCACCGCCAGGGTCGGGATCAGCGAGGCGCGGAAGTTACCCAGAAACAGGTACACGACCAGCACCACCAGGGCGACGGCGATCAGCAAGGTCATCTCGGCTTCATGCAGCGTGGCCTTGATCACTGGCGAGCGATCCATGGCCAGATTGAGTTTGACGCTGGCCGGCAGCACCGCTTGCAGCGCGGGCAACTGCGCCTTGATCTCGTTGACCGTCTCGATGATGTTGGCGCCGGCCTGACGGTTGATCACCAGCAATACCGCCGCGTCGTCGTTGAAGAAACCGCTATTGTAACGGTCTTCGACGCCATCGCTGACTTTCGCCACGTCCTTGAGACGCAACGCGGCGCCGTCGGCGTAGTGAATGATCAGCGACTCATAATCCTTGGCTTTCTCCAACTGGTCGTTGGCCTGGATCTGCCACAAGCGCTCGCCGTCCTCGACCGAACCCTTGGGCCGGCGCACGTTAGCGTCGGCAATGGTCTTGCGCACATCGTCGAGGGCCACGCCGTACTGGTTGAGGGCCTGCGGTTCGAGCTCGATGCGCACCGCCGGCAGCGAACTGCCACCGATCTGCACTTCACCGACGCCCTGCACCTGCGACAGACTTTGCGAGAGGATGGTCGAGGCCAGATCGTAGAGCTGGCCTTTTTCCAGCACATCCGAAGTCAGCGACAGCACCATGATCGGCGCCTGCGACGGGTTGACCTTTTTATAGGTCGGCATGCTGCGCATCCCGCTTGGCAGCAGATTGCGCGAAGCATTGATCGCCGCCTGCACTTCCCGCGCCGCGCCGTTGATGTCGCGGTCGAGGTCAAATTGCAGAATCACCCGCGTCGAACCCTGACTGGAGCGGCTGCTCATGGTATTGACGCCGGCAATCGCACCGAACGAACGCTCCAGCGGCGTCGCCACCGTCGAAGCCATCACCTCGGGACTGGCGCCCGGCAGACTGGCCTGGACGACGATCACCGGGAAATCCATCTGCGGCAGCGGCGATACCGGCAACAGACCGAAGCTGACCCCGCCGAGCAACATGATGGCCAGCGAGAGCAGCATGGTTGCCACGGGGCGTTTGATGAAAGGGCCGGAGAGGTTCATAGCGTCGAGCTCCAAGCTGCAAGCTGCGAGCTACAAGCTGTTCCTGCGCGCGAAGGCTGCTGTTTTCTTGCAGCTTGAAGCTTGCAGCTTGAAGCTGCTTTCACCACGCCGCTCACACCACCTCTCCCGCGACAGGCTTGGTCCAACGCCGCCCCAACCGATCAAAAGCCAGGTAAATCACCGGCGTGGTGAACAGCGTCAACACCTGGCTCACCAGCAAACCGCCGACCATCACCAGACCCAACGGCTGACGCAGTTCCGCGCCAGACCCCGTGGCAAGCATCAGCGGCACTGCGCCGAACAACGCCGCCAGCGTGGTCATCAGAATCGGCCGAAAACGCAGCAAAGCCGCTTGATAGATCGCCTCGGCCGGGGCCATGCCCTGGGTGCGTTCAGCGTCGAGGGCGAAGTCGATCATCATGATCGCGTTCTTCTTGACGATACCGATCAGCAGGATGATGCCGATGATCGCGATCATGCCCAAATCGTTGCCACTGAGCAGCAACGCCAGCAAGGCACCGACCGCTGCCGACGGCAAGGTCGAAAGAATGGTGATCGGGTGGATGTAGCTCTCGTAGAGCACGCCTAGCACGATGTACATGGTCACCACCGCCGCCAGAATCAGCAGCAAAGTGCTCGACAGCGAAGCCTGGAACGCTTGCGCCGCGCCCTGGAACTGAGTCTGCACGCCGACCGGCATGCCGATGTCCTGCTGCACTTGCTCGATAATGTCCACGGCATGCCCCAACGCCACGCCCGGCGCGAGGTTGAACGACATCATCACCGCCGGGAACTGGCCGATGTGGGTGATCGCCAGTTGCGCCTGACGCTCTTCGACATGCGCCAGACTCGACAGACGCACCTGCGCGCCGTCGGTAGTCTTGACGTGAATCTGATCCAGCGCCTGCGGGCCGATCTTCTCCCCGGCCTGGGCTTGCAGCACCACGCGGTACTGGCTGGCCTGGGTGTAAATGGTCGAAATCTGCCGCTGGCCGAACGCGTCGTACAGCGCATCGGTGATATTCGCCACCGACACGCCAAGGCGCGATGCGGCGTCGCGGTCGATCACCAGATAGACCTGCAAGCCTTTGTCCTGCAGATCACTGGCCACGTCGGTCAACTCCGGACGCTGCGCCAGGGCTTCGACCAGACGGCTGCTCCACTGGCTGAGCAATTCCGAGTCCGGCGAGGACATGCTGAACTGGTACTGGGTGCGACTGACCCGATCCTCGATGGTCAGGTCCTGCACCGGCTGCATGAACAGCCGAATGCCGACCAGTTTGTCCAGTTGCGGTTGCAGGCGGGAAATCACTTCGCTGGCCGTCAGATCGCGCTCGCCGTGGGGCTTGAGGTTGATCAGCAAGCGGCCGCTGTTGAGCGTGGCGTTGTCGCCGTCGACGCCAATGTAGGACGACAGGCTCTGCACCGCCGGATCTTCGAGAATGATCTTCGCCAGTTGCTGCTGCCGCTCGCCCATCGCCGCGAAGGAGATCGACTGCGGCGCTTCGGAAATACCCTGAATCACGCCGGTGTCCTGCACCGGAAAGAAACCCTTCGGCACGATGACGTACAGGAACACGGTCAACGCCAGTGTGCCGATGGCGACCAGCAAGGTCAGCGGCTGATGCTTGAGCACCCAGCGCAGCATCCGCCCGTATTCCTTGATCATCCAGTCGATGCACGCACCGCTGGCGCGGTAGAAACGGCCTTGCTCGTGCTCCTGCGGTTCACGCTTGAGCAGACGCGCGCACATCATCGGCGTCAGGGTCAGCGACACCACCAGGGAAATCAGGATTGCCACCGCCAGGGTAATGGCGAACTCGCGGAACAGGCGCCCCACTACATCGGCCATGAACAGCAACGGAATCAGGACGGCGATCAGCGACAGGGTCAGGGAAATCAGGGTGAAGCCGATCTGTTTCGCGCCCTTGAGCGCGGCCTGCATCGGGCTGTCACCCTCTTCGATGAAGCGTGAAATGTTCTCGAGCATGACGATGGCATCGTCGACCACGAAGCCGGTGGCAATGGTCAGCGCCATCAACGTCAGGTTGTTCACCGAAAAACCGGCGAGGTACATCACGCCGAAGGTGCCGATCAGCGACAGCGGCACGGCCACCGAGGGAATGATCGTCGCACTGGCGCGGCGCAGAAACAGGAACGTGACCATGACCACCAGCGCGATGGCGATCAGCAGTTCGTGTTGCACGTCGGTGACCGAGGCGCGGATGGTCTGGGTGCGGTCTGTCAGCACAGTGACGTCGAGGCCGGCCGGCAGGTTGTCGGTGATGCTTGGCAGCAAGGCCTTGATGCGATCGACCACTTCGATGACGTTGGCGCCGGGTTGGCGCTGGATGTTGAGCAGCACCGCCTGATTCTGGTTGGCCCACGCAGCGAGACGCTCGTTCTCGGCGCCATCGACGATTTCCGCGACGTCCTTGAGCCGCAACGGCGCGCCGTTCTTGTAGGTCAGGATCAGATTGGCGTAGTCCTCGGGCGAGGTCAGTTGGTCGTTGGCATCGAGCATCGACACCCGGGTCGGGCCATCGAAGTTGCCTTTCGGCTGGTTGACGTTGGAGGCGCCGATCAGCGTGCGCACGTCCGACAGATTGAGGCTGTTGGCCGCGAGCGCTTCGGGGTTGACCTTGATTCGTACCGCCTGACGCTGGCCACCAGCGATGCTGACCATGCCCACGCCGCTGATCTGGGCGATTTTCTGCGCCATGCGCGTATCGACCAAGTCATTGAGTTTGGGCAGCAGCATGGTTTTCGAAGTGATGGCCAGGGTCAGCACCGGGGTGTCCGCCGGGTTGACCTTGTTGTACACCGGCGGCGCCGGCAGGTCGGTCGGCAGCAGGTTGGTCGCGGCGTTGATCGCGGCCTGCACCTGCTGTTCGGCGACGTCCATGTTGATGTCGAGGCTGAAACGCAGGGTCAGCACCGAAGCGCCGCCGGAGCTGGTCGAAGCCATTTGCGTCAGGCCCGGCATCTGCCCGAACTGGCGCTCAAGCGGCGCGGTGACGGCGCTGGTCATTACGTCTGGACTGGCGCCGGGGTACAGAGTCATGACGCGGATGGTCGGGTAATCGACCTGCGGCAAGGCCGAAACCGGCAGCAGGCGATAGGCGATCAGGCCGGCCAGAACAATGGCCAGCATGCTCAGGGTGGTGGCTACCGGACGGAGGATGAACAGCCGCGAAATGTTCATGCGCCCTTCTTGGCCTTGTCGGCTGTGGTCGCATCAGGATTGGCGGCAGATTTGCCTTGCAGGTGTTCGGTCGGCGAGGTCGGCACTTCGCTGCTGTCATTGACCACTTCGACTTCGCTGCCCTCCTTCAGGCGATCGGTGCCTTCGAGCACAACGCGATCACCCGCGGCGAGGCCTTCGGTGACCACGGTGTTGTCACCGTCGCTGGCACCGATTTTCAGTTGGCGAATGGTGACTTTCTTGTCGCCGTCCAGCGCATAGACGAAGGTGCCATTGGTGCCGAACTGGATCGCAGCCGACGGCGCCAGCACTACACCTTTCAGCGTGTCGGCCAGTAAATGAACGTTGACGAACTGGTTGGGAAACAGCGACTGGTCGCGATTGTCGTAGCGGGCCTTGAACTTGAGGGTGCCGGTAGCGACGTCGATCTGGTTGTCGAGGCTTTGCAGCACGCCAGTGGCTTGCAGCTTGGTGTCGCCGCGATCCCACGCTTCGGCAGGCAGTTTGGCGCCGCTGCGGTAACGGGCCAGCACGGTGTCGAGGCTGTTCTCCGGCAAGGTGAAGGCCACGCTGATCGGTTGCGTCTGGGTGATCACCGCGAGGAACGTGGTGTCATTGGCGGCGACGAGGTTGCCGACGTCGACCTGACGCAGACCGACGCGTCCGGCAATCGGCGCGCGGATCTTGGTGAATTCGAGATTGAGCTTGGCGTCGTTGACCGCTGCCTGATTGGTCTTGACCGTGCCCAGATACTGCCCCACCAGCGCTTCGGCGGTGTCGAGGGTCTGTTTGGCGATGCTGTCTTCTTTATACAGCCCACGATAACGCTCGACGTCGACCTGGGCGTTTTTCAGTTGCGCCTGATTCTGCAGCAACGTGCCTTCGGCCTGGAGCAAAGCATTCTGGTAAGGACGCGGATCGATCTCGGCCAGCAGGTCGCCCGCCTTGACCATCTGCCCTTCTTCGAAATGAATCTTCACCAGTTCGCCGCCCACCCGGCTGCGCACGTTGATGGTATTGAGCGCGGTGACCGTGCCCAGTGCCTTGTAATACAGCGGGAAGTCGCCCTTCACCGCCGGCGCCACACGCACCGGAATCGGCCCGGTACCGCCGCCGAAGCCCGGCCGCATCATTCCCGAGCGCCCGGTATGGCCGGCGGCCGCTTTGTCGCCGCCCGCCTTGTCAGCAGAGCCGGTGGGCCAGAATTTCCAGCACAGGACAGCGATGACCAACAGGACCAGCAGGCTGATCAGCCAGCGACGGGATTTGCGGGGGGACGATTGCATGGAGTTATTGACCATTGGGCGCGTGGGCTTCTATTACGGGAGGCTGAACGATAAGCACTGAGTGGATTTAAGCAAAGCAGCTTTACCGGCAATTTACCTTCCACTTACGTTTCAAGGTGTGAGGCAAAACCCTGATACACAAATGAAAACGGCCTGGACAGGGCCAGGCCGTTAACAATTGTAAAAGCCTTACTTGAGAACGGACAGTGCCGCTTCGTAGTTAGGCTCCTCAGCGATTTCCTTGACCAGTTCGCTGTGCAGAACGTTGTCGTTTTCGTCCAGCACCACAACGGCGCGAGCGGTCAGGCCTTTCAGCGGGCCGTCAGCGATGGCCACGCCGTAGTTTTCGATGAACTCGCTGCCGCGTAGGGTCGACAGGTTCTGTACGTTTTCCAGACCTTCGGCGCCGCAGAAGCGCGCCTGGGCGAACGGCAGGTCAGCGGAGATGCACAGCACCACGGTGTTGCTGATGTCGTTGGCCTGGGCGTTGAACTTGCGCACGGAGGTGGCGCAGGTCGGGGTGTCGACGCTTGGGAAAATGTTCAGGACTTTGCGCTTGCCGGCGAAGTCTTTCAGGGTGACGTCGGACAGATTGCCGGCTACCAGGGAAAAGGCTGGCGCCTTGGAACCGGCTTGTGGCAACTGGCCGTTGACTTGAACCGGATTGCCTTTGAGGGTGACTTGAGCCATGACTTGAGTCCTTCTGTTTTTTGATTGGAAAGCATGCAAGAGGCGGAAGTTAACCACGAAATCGGCTGGCGACCTATGCCCCGTTGGAAATTGTTGGGCGCTCCACGGCGAGATTGTATACAAGTCCTGTGGGAGCGAGCCTGCTCGCGAAATCGGGTATCGATATCAGAAACGTGTGTCAACTCGGCTACCGCTTTCGCGAGCAGGCTCGCTCCCACAGAAGTTTGCAGTGCCGCCCCAACCACCTTCGATTCAGCCCGGCTCCGACCATTAGAGGTGTGATGTGTGCACCCCGCCGCCCGCACCAACGAATTAATTCCTTCGACTGGCTAACCCCCGATTAGCTGCTAGTTTCAGAAGGACGTGTCCTACAGGCTTGATAAGCAAAGGGATAACGCAGTAGCGGCGCGACAGTGCTCAGTTGTCCGGAAAAACACCATGGAATCGGGAATGATCTGCAGTCGAGCCGGGAATAGAGGATTTGTGAAGGGGCCGGGTGGCGCGGCGTTTACCAGGCTCAAGCCACGGAGCGGGCGTCTCCTCCTCTTGCTGTGCCTGGGCGTCAGTCCATCGCTGTTCGCCGCAGAAGGTGGCGTCGGCCGGCCGATCACGGGCCAGCAAGTGTTCGCCAATGCTGGCATCGTGCCGCCGGAGCCGGGCTGGGTAATGTCGTTGACCAGCATCTGGTACGACGGCTCGCTCAAGGGCAGCGACGGCGCACCGATTTCCGGCGCGATCAGTGGCGGGATCGACATGAAAGTCTCCTACACCATGGCCAACTTCACCCATGTCTGGAACACCGGCAAGGGCCGCTGGAATTTCGCTTCGGCAATGGGCCTGCCGGTGCAATACACCGACATCAAGGCGAGCATCACCGGCCCGCGCGGGCGCACTTTGGGTGACAGCGATTCCGGCACGCAGTTTGCCGATGCGCTGATCACCCCGCTCGCCGCCGGTTATCACTTCGACGAACTCAATCATCTCTCGCTGTCGCTACCGATCTACGTGCCGACCGGCGCTTATAACAAGGATCGCCTGGCCAATCCCGGACAGAACAATTACACGTTCATGCCGACCGTGGCCTTTACCCATCTCGACGGCAAGGGCGGCGAGTTCACCTTGTCCAGCGGGCTGGAGTTCTACACCGAGAACGACGCCACCGATTATCGCAACGGCAACATCTTCACCCTCGACGCCCTCTGGACTCACGGCTTGGGCAATGGCTGGAACGCCGGACTTGCCGCCGGCTACGTGCAGCAACTGACTGACGACAAAGGCCAGACCGCCGATGTCTTCAATGGCTATCGCGGCCGTTCGGTCGGCGCCGGCCCGGTAATTGGCTGGGCCGGAAAATTCGCCGATGCCCAGGCCAATATCAGCGCGCGCTGGGTGCCGGAGTTCGACACCAAAAACCGCCCCGAGGGCAACGGCTTCAGCGTCAATCTGACCCTGGCGTTTTTCTAGACCCGGACACAAAGGACTGCCCATGACAGCGCTCACCGACCTCAACGCCCTGCAAGCCAGCATCGCCGAAGCGGTGCTCGGCCAGGATCAAGTCATCCGGCAGATTCTGCTCGGGCTGTTGGCCAATGGTCATTTGCTCCTGGAGAGCCTGCCCGGGCTGGCCAAGACACGCACGGTCAAGGCACTGGCCAAACACCTTGATGCCAAGATGAGCCGCATCCAGTTCACCCCCGACCTGTTGCCCTCGGACATCACTGGCGCCGAGGTGCTGCACCAGGTCGAGGGCAAGAACGAGATCCGATTCCAGCCCGGCCCGCTGTTCGGCAATCTGATCCTCGCCGACGAAATCAACCGCGCCCCGGCCAAGGTCCAGGCGGCGCTGCTCGAAGCCATGGAGGAACGCCAGATCACCGTCGCCGGCAACAGCCATGCGCTACCGGAGCTGTTCATCGTGGTGGCGACGCAGAACCCGATCGAGCAGGAAGGCACCTACCCACTGCCGGAAGCGCAGATGGACCGTTTTCTGATGAAGGTGCTGCTCGATTACCCCAGCGCCGAAAACGAAAGCCAGGTGCTGCGCCTGCTGCGCAACGAAGAGTTTGCCCAAGGTGCGAGCACCACGCCGGTGAAGAATTTCACTTTGCCGCAGGAGGTGATTTTTGCTGCGCGCAAGGAAGTCAGCGCGGTGCACGTTTCACCGGCCATCGACACGTACCTGATTGACCTGATCAACGCCACCCGCCACCCCGCCGACTACGACGAAGACCTCGCACGCTGGATCGCCATTGGTGCCAGTCCCCGTGGCGGCATTGGCCTGGACCGCTGCGCCCGCGCCGATGCGTGGCTGCAGGGGCAGGATTTCGTTTCGCCGGACAACGTCCGCGCCGTGGTCCATCCGGTGTTGCGCCATCGTTTGCAGCTGAGTTACGACGCCGTTGCCGATGGCGTCAGCGCCGATCAGGTGCTCGACCGGATTCTCGACAAAGTGGCGATTCCCGCATGAACGACGAAGGTCTGGTCTACGTCTCTCTGGCGCAATTGATGGCGCTGGAGTTCAAGGCCCGTGACCTGAGCTTTCTTGCCCGGCAGCCGCAGGGCAGCGTCCTCGCCGGCAACCACGCCTCGCGGCTGCGCGGTCGCGGGCTGAATTTCGACGAGTTGCGCCGCTATCAACCGGGCGATGACCTGCGCCACCTCGACTGGCGCGCTTCGTTGCGTACCGGCAAACCGGTGGTGCGCACTTTCACCGAAGAACGCGACCGCCCGGCCCTGATCGTGGTCGACCAGCGCATGTCGATGTTCTTCGGCTCGCAGCGCAGCTTCAAATCGGCAGTCGCCGCCGAACTCGCCGCGCTGGCGGCGTGGATGGTTTTTCACGCCGGGGATCGGGTCGGCGGTCTGGTCTTCAACGACCAGCGTATCGACAGCATCGCGCCGTTGCGCAGTCGCAAGCGTGTCGAGGCACTGCTCAGCCGCGTGGTGCAGCAAAACCGCGCGCTGAATGCCGGTAATCCCGACGCCGAAGATGAGGACCAATTGGACAAGGCCTTGCAGCGCTGCCTCGGTGTGGCCGGGCACGACCACTTGATCTGCATCGCCAGCGACTTTGCCGGTGCCGGTGAACGCACCTTGCAATTGATGCGGCAGCTGTCGGCGCACAACGATGTGATTGCCTTGCAGGTCTATGATCCGCTGGCGCTGAAACTGCCGAACAACGGTCGCCTGCTGGTCACCCAAGGCGAGTTGCAGGTCGAACTGGCGATCGAGAAACGTAACGTGCATCAGCCGCTGGGGGATTTTCTCAGCGGGCGGCTCAAGGACGTCGCCACCCTGCTGCGCCGCAGTCAGGTGCCGCTGATGATGATCAGCACCGCCGAGGACGCCCATGGGCAACTGCGCGCCGAACTGGGCAAAAGCGACGGGCGCGCGCGATGAACCCGAATATCCCCAGCATCGATCAGCTCAAGGAGCTGGCCCTGCCCGCGCCCGTCAGCTATGCGCCGCAAACCTGGGGCTGGTGGCTGTTGCTGGCGGTGCTGATATTCGCCGCGCTGTTGCTCGGCCTGCGCAGATACTGGCAATGGCGCCGCGACCGCTATCGCCGTGAAGCCCTTGCCCGACTGGCACAGTTGCGCAGCCGCAGTGACGACCTCAACGCCCTGCGCGAATTGCCTGAGCTGCTCAAACGCACTGCCCTGTCCATGCCCACTCGATCGCGGCGCTGGAATGCATTCCCTGTGGGAGCGAGCCTGCTCGCGAAGACGTCAGCGCATGCAATACCTCGATCCACTGACACGGCGCTTTCGCCAGCAGGCTCGCTCCCACAAGGGCCGGCGGCGCTTGGCAAAGATGACTGGCAGGAGTTTCTGCAACGGCATTGCAAAAACAGAATGCCCGCCGACTTCAGCACGCAACTGGCCCAACTTGCCTACGCGCCGGACCCCGTATTGCGCGCCCTCCCCGCAGCACAACGGCAAATGCTTTTCGACAGCTGCCAATACTGGGTGGAGCATCACCATGTGGCAGCTTGATTACCCCTGGCTGTTACTCCTGCTGCCGCTGCCGTGGCTGGCTTACCGCTTTTTGCCCGCTTACAACGAAGCCCGCAGTGCCGTGCGCGTACCGTTTTTCGGCGCGATGAGCCGCGCGGTCGGCGAAGCGCCAGGCACCGCGGGCAGTCGGCGCAATCGCTGGCAACTGCTGCTCAATGTGCTGGTGTGGGCGCTGATTCTGCTGGCCGTGTCGCGTCCGGTGTATGTCGAAAAGCCGATCGAACGCCAGCAACCGGTGCGCGACCTGATGCTCGCCATCGACCTTTCGCAGTCGATGGAAACCGGGGATTTCACCAATGCTCAGGGCGAAAAAATCAATCGCCTGGCGGCGGTCAAAGAAGTGGTGCAAGGCTTTATCGACAAACGCAAGGACGACCGCATCGGCCTGATCGTATTTGGCAGCGGTGCCTACCCACAGGCCCCGCTGACCCTCGATCACGCCAGCCTGTCGTTGTTGCTGGCCGATACCGGGATCGGCATGGCCGGCCCCAACACAGCGATCGGCGATGCAATCGGGCTCAGCCTGAAATTGCTCGACAAGGCCCATGAGCAGGAAAAAGTCCTGATTCTGCTGACCGATGGCAACGACACCAGCAGCGCGATCACCCCGGATCACGCCGCCGAAATGGCGGCCAACAAAGGCGTGGTCATTCATACCATCGGCATCGGCGACCCCGACGCTTCCGGCGAAGCGAAGGTCAATCTGCAAGGCCTCGAACAGATCGCCAATACCACCGGCGGCCGCTTCTTCCGCGCCGAAGACCGCGCGGCGCTGGATCAGGTCTACACCACCCTCGACCAGCTCACTCCGCATCAGGTAAAAACACTCAGCCATCAGCCGCAACGGGAATTGTTCTACTGGCCGCTGGGCGCAGCATTGCTGTTGTTGGCGCTGTATCAGCTCGGCGCCCTTTTACGCCCGAACCTGACGGTTGCGCGGCAGCGGCAGGAGGCCTGAAATGGAGATCAACCTGAGCGATTTCCACTTTCTGCGCCCGCTGTGGCTGTTGCTTGCGCTGTTCGGCGCAATGCTGCCACTGATCTGGCGTCGCAGCCGCGACCTGCAAAAGCGCCTGCGCGGCAATATCGCCGAACACTTGCTGCCGCACTTGTTGATCACCCCGCAGGATCACCAGCGCTGGCGCCCGGTGCACCTGCTCTGTGCGCTGCTGATCCTCGGCGCAATCGCCGCGGCCGGGCCGACGTGGGAACAGGATCGCCCGGACTTTCTCGAGAACCGCGCACCACTGATCGTTGCCGTCGACCTTTCGCCGTCGATGGACGCCAACGATGTGCAGTCGACGCGGCTGGAGGCGGTCAAGCACAAGCTGCATGATCTGCTGCAACGTCGCGCCGCTGCGCGGACCGCACTGATCGCCTATGCCGGCAGCGCGCATCTGGTGTTGCCACCGACCGACGATCCGGCGCTGCTCGACAGTTTCATCCAGGCCCTGGGCACGGGCTTGATCGACAAACCCGGCAAGAACGTCGCCGCCGTGATCGATCAAGCGAAACGCTTGCTCAGCGCCGAGAACACCCCGGGCAGTCTGCTGCTGATGACTGATGGGGCCGATACCACGCAACTCGATGATCTGCAAAAACACCTCGACGGCAGTGCCTTGCAGGTTCTGGTTCTGGCGGTGGGCAGCGAAGACGCGGGCGTCATCACTACCGCCAGCGGCCAGCCGAAAATCGACAGCAGCGGACGTCCGGTGCTCGGCAGTTTCGATCAAGCGGCCCTCAAGCAATTGGCCTCGGCCGTCGACGCGCCGCTCGGCAGCCTGACCCTCAATAACGATGACCTGGAGTGGATCGAGTTGCACGCCCGCCAACACTTCCAGAGCGCCAGCGCCGAACAGCGCGAATTGCACTGGAAGGACGCCGGATACTGGCTCTGCTGGCCATTGCTGTTACTGGCGCTGTTCAGCGTACGCAAAGGCTGGAGCGTCAACTGGATGCCGGCGCTGTTTTTGGCCGTAGGGTTGGGCTGGCCTGCGGCGCCGGCGCAGGCCAACGCCCTCACCGATGCGTTTTTCACCCGCGACCAACAAGGCCGCTGGGCGTTTGAGCATGATCGTTTGCCCGAAGCCGCGGCGCTGTTCGTCGACCCGTACTGGAAAGGCGTCGCGGCCTATCACGCTGCCGATTACGACTTGGCAATGGCGACCTTCGCCCGCCTGGACACGCCGCAGGCGTACTTCTACCTGGGCAACATTTATGTGCGCCGCTTCAAGTTCGATCAGGCGATTGCCGCCTACAGCGAGGCGTTGAAACTGCAGCCGCAATTTACCGAAGCGAGCGCCAATCTGGCCTTGGCTCAGGCACTGCTCAAGGACACCGAAAGCGCCGAGAAAAACGCTCCGCAAACCAAACCCGATGAAGTCAAATTCGACAAGGCACCCGGAAAAGGTCAGAGCAAAAAGGTCGAGACCCAACAGGCGGCGTCCGACGCGCTGTGGCTGGAGAACCTGACCACCTCGCCAGCGAAGTTTCTAAGGCAGAAGTTCAGCTTGCAGGATCAGCAGGGAGATCGGCCATGAACCTCCGGCACCTGAGCGCCGCCATCGCTGGCAAGCCAGCTCCCACAGGGAATTTCTGTGTAGTTGCAAACTTTGTGAAGATTGCTGTGATTTGTGGGAGCTGGCTTACCAGCGATGGCGGCAGAACAATCAGCGCAAAGCTCAGCGCCCTGCTGCTGACCAGCCTGCTGTCTCTGAATGTTTTTGCCGCCCCAGCGCAACTGAAAGTCCAGGCTCACCTTAACCCCAGCGAAGGCGCGATGGTCGGCGGGCTGGTCGAACTGCAACTCGACGTGCTCACCGACACCTGGTTCACCAGCGCCGCCGCCCTGCCCGATCTGCAACTCGACGGTGCGCTGGTGATGCCGCCAAACGGCCAGGCGCAGCATCTGAACCAGACCATCGATGGTCAATCGTTCAATGGCTTGCGTTATAGCTATCTGATCACGCCCAACGTCGCGCGCAGTTTCGACATCCCGGCGCTGACCGTACGCGCCACACTGGGCCAGGCCACTGAAGAAATCAGCGCACAAAGCCAGCCGCTGAGTTTCAGCGCAGCCCAGCCGCCCGGTTTCGCGCCCGGGGAGACGCCTCTGGTCGCCAGTGGGTTGCGCTTGAAACAGATTATTACCAATTCGGCCACGCCGCTGAAAGTCGGCGACAGCATCACCCGTGAGCTCACCCTGCAAGCCGATGGCGCGCTGGCGATGGCCCTGCCGATTCCGACCTTCAGTGATGTCGACGGCTTGAGTCGCTACGCGAAGACGCCACAAGTCACTGCGCTGGATGATGGTCGCGGCAATATCCTCGGCGGCCAACGTGTCGACAGCGCCAGCTATCGCATCGACAGCGCCGGCACTTACACGCTGCCAGCCATCCTCGTGAAATGGTGGGATTCCGCTGCGAAGCAGATCCGCAGCGCTGAAGTGCCGGCCGTGAGCTTCGAGGCCGCAGCCAACAACGCCTATAAACCGGTGTTTTCGCTCGCCGAAGACCTCAGGCAACTGCAACAGAATCACTTGCACTTCTCCAGCCGCTGGCTGCTCTGGCTGGCGCTGGCGGTCGGCCTCGCCGTCGGTGTGTACTTGCTGCGGCCCGTCGCCGTTCGCGCCCATCAACGCTGGCTCGCACATAAACGGGCCAAGCAATTGGCCTGGCAGCATTCGCCCGCTTTCGCCTGGCAACAGATCGCCCCGCAACTGCAAGCCAGGCCGGCGCAACTGACCGCGCTGTACTTGTGGCTACGGCGCAGTCGCCTGGGCTTGAAGCTCACGGACGCCGGGCCACGTTTGCAGGGTTTGTTACGCGGGCTTTACGGCCGTCAGTCTGCCGTCGAGCAAACACTTGTTCAGATTCGCCAATCGTTGTCTACGCTTCAAAGTCAGGTCGCCCGCCAACAGGCGAAACCCGCACCGGCCCTGCGCCCGCTCAACCCTGTGCATGAGAAGGATTTCACATGATCAACCCGTTGCTGCGTCGCCAACGTTTCGGTCTCGCCCTGCTGTTGACACTGGTTCTGCCCCTGCTGGCACAGGCGAATGAACCGCTGCCGTCATGGAACGACGGCCCGGCCAAAAAGAGCATTATCGAGTTCGTCCAGGCCGTGACCGACCAGAGCAGCAAGGACTTCGTCAAACCGGCCGATCGCATCGCCGTGTTCGACAATGACGGCACCTTGTGGAGCGAACAACCGGCGTACTTCGAATTGCTGTTTGCCTTCGACGAGGTCAAGCGCACGGCCGCACAACACCCGGAATGGAAAACCACCCAGCCGTTCAAGGCAGTGCTGGAAAATGATCACAAAGCCCTTGCCGCGTCGGGCATGGAGGGTTTGCTGAAGATCGTCGGCGCCACTCACGGCGGCATGACCACCGAGGCCTTCGATGACTACGCGAAAACCTGGTTCAGCCAGGCGCGCCACCCGAAAACCGGCAAGCCCTACACCGAAATGATCTTCCAGCCGATGCTGGAAATGCTCGACTACCTGCGCAGCCAGAACTTCAAGACCTACATCGTTTCCGGCGGCGATACCGGCTTCATGCGCGCTTTTGCCGAGAAGGTCTACGGCATCCCGCCGGAACAGGTGATCGGTACCACGTTCGTCACCTCTTACCAGTTCAAGGACGGCAAAGCGTCGATCGTGCGCACGCCGAAAGTTGCGCACAACGACGACGGGCCGGGCAAACCGGTCAGCATCGATGCGGTCATCGGTCGGCGACCGATCCTCGCCTTCGGCAACTCCGACGGCGACCTGCAGATGCTGCAGTGGACCGCCGCCGGGCCGGGCAAGCGCCTGATGGGGCTGGTGCACCACACCGATGCCAAGCGCGAGTGGGCTTATGACCGGCAATCGAATATCGGCCGACTCGACAAGGCCCTCGACGAAGCGAATTCCCGTGGCTGGACGGTGGTGGACATGGCGTCGGAATGGCGCCGGATCTATCCGTTCGATCCGCCGGCAACCGAGCAGGTGCAATAAGAAAGCGTAATGCAGGAGAGCAGTAAACGTTTGTCGCAAAAAACGACCCCCGTGCAAAGGAGCAGTCAGATGACTCGCATACGCAAGTGGCTACCGAAACTCGCCCTGGTGGCAACCTCGGTGATGGCGCTGTCGGCAACCGCCACAGCGGCTGAAAAACCCAACATTCTCGTGATCTTCGGCGACGACATCGGCCAGACCAATATCAGTGCCTATTCCATGGGCGTGGTCGGATACAAGACGCCAAATATCGACCGTATCGCCAAAGAAGGCATGATCTTCACCGATTACTATGCCGAAAACAGTTGCACGGCCGGACGCTCGTCGTTCATTACCGGGCAGACACCGTTGCGGACCGGCTTGTCCAAGGTTGGCATGCCGGGGGTCCCGGTGGGCTTGCAGGCACGCGATGTGACCATTGCCCAAGCGCTGAAAGCCCAGGGCTATGCCACGGGTCAATTCGGCAAGAACCACTTGGGCGACAAAGACGAATACCTGCCGACCAACCATGGTTTCGACGAGTTCTTCGGCAACCTGTATCACCTCAACGCCGAAGAGGAGCCGGAGCGTCCGTACTGGCCCAAGGATGATGCCGAGTTCGTCAAGGCCGCCTCGCCTCGCGGCGTGATCCACAGTTTTGCCGACGGCAAGATTGAAGACACCGGCGCGCTGACCAAGAAACGCATGGAGACCATCGACGACGAAACCACTGCCGCAGCGCAAGCGTTCATCGAGAAACAGGCCAAGGCGGACAAACCGTTCTTCGTCTGGATGAACACCACACGCATGCATGCCTTCACTCACGTGCGCGAATCCATGCAAGGCCAAAGCGGCATGGTCGGCAACGAATATGCCGATGGCATGCTCGAGCATGACGGCGACGTCGGCAAGCTGCTCAAGACACTGGATGACTTGAAGCTGACCGAGAACACCATCGTTGTCTACACCACCGATAACGGCCCGAACCAATGGTCGTGGCCCGACGCTGCAACGACGCCGTTCCGCAACGAGAAAAACTCGAACTGGGAAGGCGCGTACCGGGTTCCGGCGATGATCCGCTGGCCGGGCAAAGTCAAGGCCGGCGAAGTCTCCACGCAAATGTTCTCCGGTCTGGACTGGTTCCCGACGCTGATGGCCGCCGTGGGCGACACCGACATCAAGGACCGCTTGCTCAAGGGCGCCGACATCGGCGGCAAGAACTTCAAGGTGCACCTGGACGGCTATAACCAGCTGGACTACCTGACGGGTAAAACCGACAAGAGCGCGCGCAAGGAGTTCTACTACTTCAACGATGACGGTGCGTTGGTCAGCATGCGTTTCAACGATTGGAAACTGGTGTTCTGTGAGCAGCGCGCACCCGGCGGACTGCAGGTGTGGAGCGAACCGTTCACCTGCCTGCGTGTGCCGAAAATGTTCAACCTGCGCATGGACCCGTACGAACGCGCCGATGTCGTGTCTGACCAGTACTATGACTGGCTGACGAAAAACGACTATCTGATTTTCGACGGTACCCGCCGTGCGGCGAAGTTCCTGCAGACGTTCGTCGACTATCCACCTAGCCAGCGTCCGGCGAGCTTCAGCATCGACCAGATCCGCGAGGACGTGGACCGCCGTATCGAAGAAAAAATGAAGAAAGCCCAGTAATAGCGCTGTACCGCCGCTCGCCTTCATCGGCGGGCGGCCCTGTTTTCAACAAGCGACCGGGTCGGTTTCGTTCGCGAGCAGGCTCGCTCCCACAAGGTTTTCTGCGATCGTTCCCACGCTCTGCGTGGTAACGCAGCCCGGGACGCTCTGCGTCCAATGCCGAAGCGGACGCGGAGCGTCCAGTGAGGCATTCCCACGCAGAGCGTGGGAACGATCAACATCAGCCAATCCATAACAAGGCTCACCGCATGTCCTCACGTATCGCCAGCAAGCCGTCGGCCATACCCGTTCCGCAAGCCGCGTCCGCCACCTCAATGATCCCTGCCCTGCTGCTATGCATCTCCGGCGCGGCAGCGTTGGTCTATCAGGTGTTGTGGATCAAACAGCTGTCGCTGGTGGTCGGCGTCGAGGTCTACGCAATCACCACCGGCATCAGCGCGTTTTTCGCCGGGCTCGCCCTCGGCGGCTGGCTGTTCGGGCGCTGGGCCGATCGCTTGCAACAGCCGGTTCTGCTGTATGCCGGGCTGGAAGTACTGGTGGCGATACTCGGCGTTGGCGCGACAGTGGCCATGAGTCTGGCGGCCGGTGCGTTTGCCTGGTTGCAAGGTCATGTCGGCGTGCTTGCGTGGTTGCTGCCGTTTGCGCTGGTAGGCATTCCGGCGGTGTTGATGGGCGGGACGCTGCCGGTGCTGGTGCGCTCACTGGCGGCTGAGCCGGGCAAGGCCGGCGGTCAGTTGTATGCGGCGAATACGCTGGGCGCGATCGTTGGCACTTTGCTCGCCGCGTTCGTACTGATCGCCAGCCTCGGCGTGCGCGGCAGTGCGCTGTTCGCCGCGATGCTCAACCTGCTCGCCGCGGCCGGTGCGCTGTGGTTGCAGCGCCAACAGCCAGTAGCGCTGGTCACACCGGTCAAACACGGCAACGCCAAAGCGCCCGACCGCACTGCGTTGTGGCTCTACGCGATCGCCGGGGGCGTGGCGTTGGGTTACGAGGTGGTCTGGTCGCAATCGATCGTGCAGTTCATGAGCACGCGCACCTATGCGTTTGCTGTGGTGCTGGCGACTTACCTGACCGGGCTGTTTATCGGCAGCGCCCTGCTCGCCCGTCGCGTCGAGCGCATTCGCGACCCATGGGGCGTATTCGGCTTGTTGATTGCCGGTGCAGGTTTGATTGCGCTGCTGGAAATCGCCGTGCTCGGCCGCTGGCTGGTGCTCGCGCAGAGCCATGCGGAAACCTGGCTGCTGAGTCTTGGCGTCAGCGAGCTGGCCGGCATGAGCGCGCGCTTTGCCGTGGCGGCGCTGAGCATCGTGTTTGTGCCGACCCTGCTGCTCGGCGCGGCGTTTCCTCTGGCGTTGCGCCTGAGTGTCGGCAGCGAGCGTGTGGGCCGCGATGTCGGCGCCGTTGTCGCGTTCAACACCCTGGGCGGGATCATCGGTGTGATGCTTTGCGGCTTCGTATTGATTCCCTTGCTGGGACTTGTCCGCACCCTCGGTCTACTGGCGCTTGTCGCAGCGACAATTGGTTATCTGGCGGTGCGCAAGGGCCATGGCGTGGCGAAAGGTCGGCGCCAGGCCGTGGTCGCACTGGGTCTGGTTTGCGTAGCGGTCGCGGTACTGACCCCAGCCGACAAACTGGCCAGTCTGTTGCCCGGCGCACGCAACGGCACGCTGGCCTTCTACGAGGAAGGACGCGGCGGCACGGTCGCGGTGGTCACTCAGGGACGTGGCGAAAATACCTTCCACCGTTTGTACATCCAGGGCGTGTCGAACACCGGCGATGCCATGCCGTCGCTGCGCTACATGCGCATTCAGGCGCTGCTGCCGCTGCTGATCCACAACGGTGAACCGCGCTCGACCCTGGTGATCGGCTTCGGCACCGGCATCACCGCAGGCGCCATGCTGCGCTATCCGGGTCTGGAACATCGCGTGGTTGCCGAGTTGCTGCCATCGGTGGTGAAAGCAGCGCCGTTGTTCAAGGGCAACTTCAATGCCGCCAGCGATCCCGGCGTCGACGTACGCCTGCGCGACGGTCGCCAGGAACTGCTGCGCAGTGCACAGACCTACGACGTGATCACCCTGGAACCGCCACCGCCCTCCGCTGCCGGCGTGGTCAATTTGTATTCGCGGGACTTCTACGAGCTGGCCGCCAGTCGCTTGCAGGACCAGGGCATCGTTGCCCAGTGGCTGCCGCTGCCGACGCAGAATATCGACGACTCGCGCTCACTGGTGCGCAGCTTCCTCGACGTGTTCCCGCATGCCTCGCTGTGGACCAGCGAGTTCCATGAAATGCTGCTGGTTGGCTCAATGAAACCGATGCAACTGGACGCCGCGAAAATCACCGCGCGCTTCCAGCAGGACAGCGTACGCAACACCCTGCAGGACGTCGGCATCGGCTCGGCGGCGGCGCTGCTGGCCACCTGGGTCACCGACCGCACCGGCCTGGAGCGCTTCGCCGCCGATGCACCGGCAGTGACTGATGATCAGCCGCGCATCGAATACGCGCCGTGGGTACGCAGCAAGGAAATCACCCGCGTGCTACCGGCGCTGCTGGACTTGTATCAGCCACCGACACTGGTCAACGCCGACGGCGGATTCAGCGAACGCATGGAAACGCATCGGCAGCGGTTGATGCAGTTTTATCGGGCAAGCCTGCACGCCTACGACGGCGATCGGGACGCCTGGGGGCGGGATATTCAGGAAGTGATGCAAGGGGATCGCGCGAACCCATATTTTCGCTGGTTTGTCGGGCAGTAAGGCGGGGACTGACAGGATGCCTTCGCGAGCAGGCTCGCTCCCACAGTTATGATCGTGTGCAACCAGTGAAAACCGGTCAGCTATCAGGCCGCCATCGCTGGCAAGCCAGCTCCCACAGAAAAGCAAAAGCAAGATCAAAAGATCGCAGC